>CALUOW010000098.1 GCA_944322365.1 uncultured Bacteroides sp. | reverse complement strand
TTCATGAACTTGCAATCATATTCCCGCGATTGGCCCTGTATCTCACTTTTTTGTATTACCTTTGCGCCCAGCAAACAAAAACATAGCATATATATAGATGAGAACGATCCCCCATATCACACTCTGGGTGGCAACGGCATTCCTCCTGCTGCTTGTCTCTTGCCACCGGGATACGGCCCGCTCAAAGGCAAACGGACAAGACAGCCTCTATACGCATCGGCACATACAATCCATAGCCATCACCCAACCGGAAAGAGCTTTGGCCTTGCTGGACACGGCGGAAGCGAAAGGCAAACTTAGTTCTTTCGATCTGAACGACCTGCGGAATCTGGTTTACCATAATGGCCTCTCGCGGTATAAGACAGCCCTCCACTATGCCCGCTTGGCGTATGCCGATCCTGAAGCCCGCCGGAATCCCCGGAGACTGATGTCGTTGGTGGCCATCATGGCGGACGAGTGCCACACCAATGGCGATTATGCCGGAAGCATCACCTATTGCGCTGAAGGACTAGACTTGGCCAAACAATTGGGCAACAAGACTTACGAAGGAAACCTGAACGTCACTTGGGGACTGAACCTGCTGGAAATGAACCAATACGAAGGAGCCTGGCAACACATAGACAGAGGCATCGAATTATTGGAAGAGGAAGTCAACGAAAAATCGTCCTACCACTCGTGGGACGAATTATTCTACGCGCTAGGCATGAAATTGAACCTGCTATGGGAGAAAGATAAATACCACGAAGCCATCGCCATGCGCCCGCAGATAGAACATGCCCTGAAAGGATTGGAAAACAGCGGAAATGCGCCCCAAGGTTTGATGGAAATGCGCCGAGCCGAAATTGACGCCATCTATTGCCTGCTGGCCTATTCGACCGGCAACCGCGCCCAAGGCGACAGCCTATACCGATGCGTCGACCAAAATCCGTTTGCCTCCACATCCGAAGGCGAATACATCCGCATCCACTGCCTCAACATGGCCGGCCGCTACGACGAAGCCCTGCACTACATCCTTAAAGAGAAGCAAAGACTGAAGCAGATGACCGACACCGTCAATTGGGATTATATCAACCCACACCTCGAATCGGAGATGGAGGCTTATCGGGGCAAAGGCAACTGGCGGGCCGTGGCCCGTGTGCAACAAACCATGCTTGCCCTGACGGACACCCTCAGGGAGAGGGAGCAAGACGCCCAAGCATTGGAATTGGCGGAAATCTACCAATCAAATGAAAAGACCTTACAGATAGAACGCCAGGCGGAAAAAATCAGACGACACTACCTCATCTTTGCCTTCACCGCCCCGGTGCTGGCATTGCTCGTCCTGTACCTTGTCCACATACAGAGAAGCAAACGCCTCATCAGCCGCAAAAACGAAGCCATGGTCAAGACCATCGACGAATTGATGGCCTACAAGGAGGAGTTGTTCGAGAAGCAAGACGAAAACCTCCGCTTGCGCGAAGAACAGAAACCATCCCCCACTCCGCCGACGGAGGACAAGGCCACGCCCAACGAAGCGGGAAAAGCGGAAACATACCCCGCAGAACTGAAGCAGACGGAGCAGAGCCGCACCTTGTACGAACGGATAAACCACCACATCATCGGCAACAAACTCTACCTGCGCCCCGACTTCAACGAACAGGAGTTAATGAAAGAATTTCACATATCCGCCAACCAGCTTGCCGAAATGTTCAAGACATTCGCCGGAAGCACTTTCATGCAATACGTCAATGAACGCCGGTTGGATTATGCCGTCCAGCTGATGCGCGCCCATCCCCAATGGGATTTGGAGACTATCGCCCAAGAAGCGCGGATGCCCAAAAAACTCTTCTTCCAACAATTCCAAAAGAAATACGGGTTGAAGCCCTCCCAATATCGCGAGAAGAACCAGCCGAACAAAAAATAGACGAATAGCCGGTCAACAACTCGCCCGGGGACAAAACTTCGACAAGGCTAGGCCAATGTTTGCCGGAGCTTCCCTCTTTGCTTGGCAAAAGCATGAACTCCGGATTGAAAAAGCAAATTCCGAGAAGCGATAAGGAGAGTTTTTGCCTTCGCTTCGCCACACCAGGCTGGAGGAAGTTTTGAAACAAGTTCTAAAAAAATCCACGTAATCCGCAGGAAAAAATAGGATAATTAAATTTAAAACCCCTATCTTTGCAGAGTTAAACATGAGCAATAGCCAAAAAGAACAACCCATACTTAAATCATTTGTAAATATGAATGACAGTAAACTCATGAACCGCGCAGCAGACAACATCCGCATCCTGACTGCTGCCATGGTCGAAAAAGCCAAATCCGGACACCCCGGCGGTGCCATGGGAGGCGCAGACTTCATCAACGTGCTTTACTCTGAATTTCTGGTTTACGACCCCGAAAACCCGACATGGGAAGGGCGCGACCGCTTCTTCCTCGATCCGGGACACATGTCGCCCATGCTTTATTCGACACTGGCCTTGGCAGGCAAATACACGCTGGACGAGTTGAAAGCCTTCCGCCAATGGGGCAGCCCCACGCCGGGACACCCCGAACTGAACGTGGCGCGCGGCATCGAGAATACGTCAGGCCCCTTGGGGCAAGGCCATGCCTATGCCGTGGGCGCGGCCATCGCGGCCAAATTCTTAAAGGCACGCTTCCCCGAAGTGATGCCCCAAACCATCTATGCCTATATCTCGGACGGAGGCGTGCAGGAAGAAATCTCGCAAGGCGCAGGCCGCATAGCCGGCACGCTGGGATTGGACAACCTCATCATGTTTTATGATGCCAACGACATACAGCTTTCCACCACCACCGCCGAAGTGACAAACGAAGACACTGCCCGGAAATACGAGGCATGGGGCTGGAAAACCATCACCATAGACGGCAATGACCCCGATGCCATCCGCCAGGCACTGACCGAAGCAAAAGCCGAGACGGAACGTCCGACCCTCATCATCGGACACACCATCATGGGCAAGGGCGCACGCCGCGCCGACGGCACCAGCTACGAGGCTTGCTGCGACACGCACGGATGCCCCTTGGGCGGAGATGCTTACGTCAACACCGTCAAGCACTTGGGTGGAGACCCGGAAAATCCGTTCGTATTCTTCCCCGAAGTCAAGGAGATGTATGACCGCCGACGCGAAGAGTTGAAACAAATCGTAGCCCGCCAATATGCCATCAAAGCCGAATGGGCCAAGGCTAACCCAGAGAAAGCCGCCAAGCTGGAGCAATTCTTCTCCGGGAAAGCGCCCCAAATAGATTGGGAAAACATCGTGCAGAAGCGCGACGTAGCCACCCGGGCGGCCTCTGCCAATATATTGGGCATCTTGGGCGAAAAAGTTGAAAACATGATTGTATCCTCGGCGGACTTATGCAACTCGGACAAGACGGACGGATTCTTGAAAAAGACGCACGTCTTCCGCAAAGGAGACTTCACGGGAGGCTTCCTGCAAGCAGGCGTAGCCGAACTGACCATGGCATGTTGCTGCATCGGCATGGCGCTGCATGGGGGCGTGATAGCCGCCTGCGGCACGTTCTTTGTCTTCAGCGACTATATGAAACCCGCCATCCGCATGGCTGCCCTGATGGAACTGCCTGTCAAATTCATCTGGACGCACGATGCTTTCCGCGTGGGCGAAGACGGACCTACCCACCAACCCGTGGAGCAGGAAATCCAAATCCGCCTGATGGAGAAACTCCAAAACCACAAAGGCCGCAACTCGATGCTGGTGCTTCGCCCTGCCGATGCAGACGAGGCCACCGTGGCTTGGCGCCTGGCCATGGAGAATACATCGACGCCTACGGGCCTGATCTTCTCCCGACAGACAGTCAACAGCCTCCCCGAAGGCACAAACTATGCAGGAGCTGCCAAAGGCGCTTACATAGTGTCCGATTGCGAAGGCACGCCGGATGTCATCCTCTTGGCTTCCGGTTCGGAAGTATCCACCTTAATGGCCGGCGCCGAATTGCTTCAAAAAGACGGTGTGAAAGTGCGCGTTGTCTCAGTGCCTTCCGAGGGACTCTTCCGCACGCAATCTCCTGAATATCAAGAAAGCATTCTGCCACACGATGCCAAAGTGTTTGGTCTCACCGCAGGTATGCCTGTCACATTGGAGGGCTTGGTAGGATCGCGCGGCAAGATATGGGGCGTGAACTCATTCGGCTACTCGGCTCCCTACAAGGTGCTGGATGAAAAATTCGGCTTCACCGGAGAAAATGTGTACAAGCAGGTGAAAGAGATGCTCGGATAAGGAAATAAAAAGTCAAAGAGTCAAGCCAATAATCCTGCGCATTCAATGCCCCGACTATTGACTTGACTCTTAATCAAAAACATAACAACATAATGAAAACCATCGGTATATGCTCTGACCACGCCGGCTTCGCCTTGAAGCAGCACGTCAAGCAATGGCTCGAAGCCAAAGGCTGGGCTTACAAAGATTTTGGAACTTATTCAGAAGAAAGTTGCGATTATCCTGACTTCGCACACCAACTGGCCGAAGCTGTCGAGGCGGGTGAATGCTATCCCGGCATCGCCATCTGCGGAAGCGGGCAAGGCATCAGCATGACGCTGAACAAACACCAAGGCATACGCGCCGCCTTGTGCTGGGAGCCTGAATTAGCCGCCTTGGCACGCCAACACAATGATGCGAACGTGCTCAGCATGCCAGGACGCTTCATCAGCAACGAAAAGGCAGACGAAATCCTGGAAGCATTCTTCAGCGCCTCGTTCGAAGGCGGACGCCACCAACGCCGGGTAGACAAAATCCCTGTCAAAAAATAACGCGCCCACATGCTGAACTATATTTTCTATAACGACCGTTTACTGCTCCGCAAGGAGGGAAACGGTCGTTGTCGTGTACCGGACGAGGAAGAAGTGCCACGAGACTTATGCACCTCGCTCTATCCTTCGCAAGAAGTGGTCTTGCCCAATGGCGCCACCGTGCGCGCCACGTCCATCTCCCGCCCCATCGAGGAAGACGACAACTGGATGATGCCGGGCTTGCGCGCCTCGTTCGACTATCTGCCCTATGCCGAATACCGTGCAGGAGGCAAGGCTTTCCAAATACTCTATTGGGACAAACATAGCCGCTTCTGCCCCGTGTGCGGCACGCCGACCGAACAACAAGGCCCCATCATGAAGCGTTGTCCGGCGTGCGGATACGAGATTTATCCTCCCATCTCCACGGCTATCATCGTCCTTATCCGACGCGGGAAAGACAAAGTATTGCTGGTGCACGCACGCAACTTCCGAGGCACTTTCTACGGCTTGGTGGCTGGATTCCTCGAACCGGGCGAGACGCTAGAGCAATGCGTGGAGCGCGAAGTGCGCGAAGAAACCGGCCTAAGCATCCGAAACCTGACCTACTTTGATAGCCAGCCATGGCCCTACCCCAGCGGGTTGATGGTAGGTTTCATGGCTGACTATGCAGGCGGCACCATCAAACTTCAGGACGACGAACTGAGCGCAGGAGCCTTCTACCACCGAGACCATCTGCCCGAATTGCCCCAGAAACTGAGCATCGCCCGCCGATTGATCGACCATTGGTTGGAAACAAAAGATTACTCCACTTCCTCCAAATAAAGCACGCGGCTGGCATAAGCGCTAGGCGTATTTACCCGATGGTTATAAGGCAACTCCAAGCCATTGGCCATCAAGAAGGCGCCGCTAAATACTTTTCCTTCGCAAGGCAACGGTTGGGTGTCAATGCGATTCAATTCGTGTACTTTATAAAGTTTATCTGCCTGCAAACCACGCATCGGCACGCGGGGCAGGTGTTGGTTGTAGAAGTGCTCGGTCTTCCACCAAAAGAAAACGGCCTTGTCCTTCTCCGGCGCCACATACATCAACGAGGCGGCTCCCAAATGGTCGTAGGGCGAAAGGAGGCGATAAATGTCCCCCAGTTGCACCACCGGGCGGATAGTCTTATATTCGGCAATGGCCTTCCGGCAAAGCTCTTTCTCGGCATCGGTCATGTGCTTGGGTTGGATTTCCATGCCTAGACGGCCGCTCATGGCTACGTCGATGCGGTATTTCAAAGGCACCACGCGGGATGTCTGGTGGTTGGGCGCGGCGCTGATGTGCGAGGCCATAGCCATGGCGGGGAAGAAATACGATGTGCCCCACTGCATATAGATGCGTTGCAAGGCATCTGTATTATCACTCACCCAAAACTCGTCAAAGTAAGGCAGGATGCCCCAATTGGCCCGTCCGCCTCCACTGGCGCAGGCTTGGATGGCGAGGTCCGGATATTTGGCGCGAAGGCGTTGGCACACTTGCTCCAAGCCCCGGTGATACTCGATGAACAAATGGCTTTGACGGTCGGCAGGCAAGTATTGCGAACCGTGATTGAGGATGGACATGTTCGCATCCCACTTGATGTAATCTATCTCCGGATACTTCGTCATCAACTCATCCACCACGCCAAAGACATAATCCTGCACATCGGGATTGGAGAGATCCAAGACGAGTTGCGTGCCTCCACGCCCTTGCACCGGATCGCGTCCGGGAGCCTTGACTATCCAATCGGGATGTTGCTCGTAGAGTTCGCTGATGCGGTTGGTCATCTCCGGCTCCACCCAAATGCCGAATTTTATGCCATGCTTCTTGGCGTCGGCCAGCAAGCCTTCGATGCCACGGGGCAGCTTGCGCTTGTCCACCACCCAGTCGCCCAACGACGAAGTGTCATTGTCGCGCGGATATTTGTCGCCAAACCATCCATCGTCCATCACGAACAATTCGCCCCCCATCGAGGCAATGTCCGCCATCATCTGCTCCATGCCCTCTTGGTTGATGCCGAAGTAGACGCCTTCCCAGCTATTGAGCAGAATCTTACGCAAACGCTCTCCGTGGGCCAGCTTGTAGGCACGCCCCCACCGGTGGAAACTCCGGCTGGCGCCGCTCAAGCCTTCGTTGCTATAAGTCAATGCCAGTTCGGGCGTGACGAAAGTTTCGCCTCCTTCGAGGACATAAGCCGAGTTTTCCTCGTTGATGCCGGCAAAGAAATGGTGGCATTCATCGTCGCGCGTATCGACCCGCAACTTGTAATTGCCCCCGTAGCAGAGAGCCGCGCCGATGACGCGCCCTTCATTCTCGCGCGGACGGCCATCCAACGAAAACATTACCTCGGCATGATCCGTTTGCGCGTTGCGCACGCCGTCGCGGTTGGCAATGACCTTCATGCCCGCCGTCAAAGGTTCTTGCGCCAAACGTGCTTCGTTGGCCCACGATCCGTGCAAATGGCTCATCCACACCTGCCCGCGCCGGATGGGGAGGCAGGCGGAGGCGAATTGATGGAGAGTGACAGGCTTCTTGCCCTCGTTGGTGATTTCCGTCCACGCCTCGATGACGTCCACGTCCTTGTAAGCGCGGTAGCAAACGTCTACATAGAAAGGATAGAGCGTATCCTTCAGGCGGACAACGGTTTCGGAAGAATTTTCGGCCTCGGTGCTCGACACGTCCTCCACCACCAGTTGCAACGTCAGGTTGCCATCGGCTTGCTGCACGGCAAGGGCCGTCTCGCCCAAACTGTTCATGCCATAAGCGGGATAGGCCGCGCCCATCCCTCCGTCAGTCTCCAAAGCCGCAAGGTCGGCATCGGCCAGTTTCTGTCCATAATACAAGATTTCCAGCTCGCCCCCCACCGGCGCCTTGAGCAGCAACGAGGTACGGGGAGTGGATACACACACGTTTTGGGCCGCCAATCCGCCCGCCAGCAGGCACAAGCCCGCCAAGGTTTTCGTTCGTTTCTTCAGGTTCATGGTTTCAAATTCTTTGTTTGCCTCGCTTCCGGCGAAGCAAAAGGTTTTAAATACACTTAAATTTCAGGCAATATTGCGAAAGCAAAATTAGGACATTTAGATGAATATTTCATGGAAAGCGCCGGAAAAAATCGCCCGAAGTACGGGGGAAAAACGCTTTTGCAGGCTCGGAAAGTTTAAACGCAGGCTAAGTTTATATAAACGCACGGTACGTTTATAAAAACGCAACCTAAGTTTATATAAACGTAAGCTGCGTTTAAACTTTATCCAATACCTTGCCGGTTTTTAGCGTGGACTTTGCCGTTTTTTCCCGGCAGGCCTCGGCGTTTTTCCCTAGGAGATTGCCACCTGAGAGGTTTTATCCCGCTTTGTCGGGAAGAATAGGCTAAATTACCTAAATTTGCCCCCATGGGAAACTATTTTCGCCCGAAGAGTGTTACATTTGCATCAAGAAACTCTAAAAAAACGAATACAACTATGATGAACAAGACTAGTTTGACGGCAGTATGCCTGTGCGGATGCTTGCTCCTTTCGGGATGCGGCACGGTTAAGAACATGAACAATACGACCAAAGGCGGCATCATCGGCGGCGGTTCGGGAGCCACGGCCGGGGCCATCATTGGCGGATTGATTGGCAAAGGCAAGGGCGCCGGCATCGGCGCGGCCATCGGGGCAGCGGTAGGCGCCGGCGCAGGCGTCATCATCGGCAAGAAAATGGACAAAAAGGCGGAAGCCGCCGCCCAAATCGAAGAGGCGCAAGTGGAGCAGGTGACAGACTCCAACGGATTGCCTGCGGTGAAGGTGACCTTCGGCGACAGCGTGCTCTTCGGCTTCAACTCCACCGCCCTGAGCAACGAAGCCAAGGCCGCCCTGCGCCAACTGGCCGAAATCTTGCGCGAGGACACCACGACGGACATCGCCATCATCGGCCACACGGACAAGGCGGGCACCTACGAGGTGAACCTGAAGTTCTCGAAAGAACGTGCCTACAACGTGGAGAACTACTTGCAGGATTGCGGCGTGTCGCCCCGGCAGTTCAAGGAAGTGAAAGGCGTGGCCTACGATGAATACGACGACACGAAGACAGCCGCCGAGAATCGCCGCGTGGAGATTTACATGTATGCCAGCGAGGAAATGATTCAGGAAGCCGAGACGCAAGGCTGACCCAAACAGGATTGATAAACAAGAATTTATGAAGAAAAGCATACAGGTACTGGCGGCCGGGCTGTTTGCACTGGCAACGGCAATCCCCGCCGCACAAGC
>CALUOW010000097.1 GCA_944322365.1 uncultured Bacteroides sp. | reverse complement strand
CGCCCTCGTACCAAACTCCTTTCAAATTCCTTCCAAATTCCTTCCAAAGTCCTTCCGCCTTGCTTGCCATAGAAAGGAACAAATAACGAACATGAACGGAATGAATCCGGCCTTTTCAATGAATTTATTTGTAAAATATTCCGATTACGCAATGAAAAGAATCCCGCATCCCTGCGCCTTTGAGGACAACCGATGTTTTTCGTGGGGCAGATGCAAGCCGGCTCCAAGCCATGACGCCTCCGAAAGCTATAAATCCGGATGTTTTGCCGCATAAAAACACAAATAATGCAGGGGATGGCGAAAAAAAACGCCCAAAAACTTGCAGGATTCCAAACTATCCGCTACCTTTGCACCGCTTTTTAACAGAAAGCGCGTGTTTGGACTATGGTGTAATGGTAGCACAACAGATTTTGGTTCTGTTTGTCCAAGTTCGAATCTTGGTAGTCCAACGCCTTGGTGATGGTTTACAATGGGAGAAGGATACGTCGGGCGACGTATCCTTTTTTTGTATCCATACGCCGCAAGCAGGACGGGGAAGACGAAACGCATGGGCATAAAAAAAGGGCTCCGCTGAGCCCAACCTTTGTTAACCTTAAATCTAATACTATGAAAAACACGCTGCAAAGATACGCATTCTTGCACAAAAAGCAAAGGACGGGGAAAGGAACCTGTGTTTTATAACATCTTTTGTACCTTTGAAAGCCTTTTTAATCCTTCCGGCATAGTTCTTCCTCAGACGAATGCCGATTTAGCCTTGCGGAGAAGAGGTTTATTGAAGAAAAAGAAGTATCTTTGCCCTCAAATTGCCGACTTGAGATTATGGATACACCGGAAAACAACTTGACGCTGCCGTTGGACGACGAGAATCAAACGACAGAATACACCCAACCCACCGTGGATTATACCGAGGAGAACATCCGGCACTTGGATGACATGGAGCATATCCGCGTCCGTTCGGGCATGTACATAGGCCGTTTGGGCGATGGTTCGCAAAACGATGACGGCATCTATGTCCTGCTGAAAGAAACGCTGGACAACAGCATCGACGAGTTCAAGATGGGCGCAGGAAAAAAGATTGAAGTCACCATCGAGGAAAACCGGCGCGTCAGCGTGCGCGACTATGGCCGGGGCATCCCCCAAGGCAAGCTGGTGGAGGCCGTGAGCAAGCTGAACACGGGCGGCAAGTACGACTCGAAGGCGTTCAAGAAAAGCGTGGGCCTGAACGGCGTAGGCATCAAGGCGGTGAATGCGCTGAGCGCGCGCTTTGAGGTGCGCAGCTACCGGGAGGGGAAAGTGCGCGACGTGCTCTTTGAGCGGGGCGTGCTGAAGGACGACATCACCGAGGACACGACAGAAGAGACCGGCACGTACATCTACTTCGAGCCGGACGACACGCTGTTCACGGGCTTCAGCTTCCAAAACCAGTTCGTAGAAAACCTGCTGCGCAACTATACTTACCTCAACACGGGGCTGACTTTCATTTACAATGGGCAGCGCATTGTCTCGCGCCACGGCTTGGAAGATTTGCTGAAGGACAACATGACCAGCGAGGGCCTCTACGACATCATCCACCTGAAAGGCGAGGACATCGAGATAGCCTTCACCCACACCAACCAATACGGCGAGGAATATTACTCCTTTGTCAACGGGCAGCATACCACGCAAGGGGGCACCCATCAGTCGGCCTTGAAGGAGCACTTGGCGCGCACCATCAAGGAGTTCTACAACAAGAACTTCGACTATGCCGACATCCGCAACGGATTGGTGGCCGCCATCGCCCTCGACGTGGAAGAACCGATGTTCGAGAGCCAAACCAAGACCAAACTGGGCAGCAACAACATGTGGCCCGCCGTGCCCCAAGAAGACAAACCAGCCGGCCCCACCATCAACAAATACGTAGGCGACTTCATCAAGACCGAGGTGGACAACTACCTGCACAAGAATCCGCTCGTGGCCGAGGTGATGCTGCAAAAAATACAAGATTCGGAGAAAGAGCGCAAAGCCATTGCCGGCGTCACGAAACTGGCCCGCGAGCGCGCCAAGAAAGCCAATCTGCACAACCGCAAGCTGCGCGACTGCCGTTACCACCTGAGCGACGGCAAAGGACGGGAGCAGGAAGCCGAATCGTGCATATTCATCACCGAGGGCGATTCGGCCAGCGGCTCCATCACGAAGAGCCGCGACGTCAATACGCAGGCCGTCTTCTCGCTGCGCGGAAAGCCGCTGAACAGCTTCGGGCTGACCAAGAAGGTGGTGTACGAAAACGAAGAATTCAACCTCCTGCAAGCTGCCCTCAACATCGAGGACGGCATGGAGGGATTGCGCTACAACAAGGTCATCGTGGCTACCGATGCCGATGTGGACGGCATGCACATCCGCCTGCTGATGATTACGTTCTTCCTCCAATTCTTCCCCGACCTCATCAAGAAGGGGCACGTCTACATCCTGCAAACGCCGCTCTTCCGCGTGCGCAACAAGAAGAAGACAACCTATTGCTATACCGAAGACGAGCGTATCCGCGCCATCCAAGAGCTGGGTCCGAACCCGGAAATCACCCGCTTCAAGGGCCTGGGCGAAATCTCGCCCGACGAGTTCCGCCACTTCATCGGCAAGGACATGCGCTTGGAGCCGGTCACCTTGAAGAAGACCGACCTCGTGAAGGAAATGCTGGAGTTCTATATGGGCAAGAATACGATGGAAAGGCAAAACTTCATCATCCAGAACCTGGTGATTGAGGAGGATTTGGTGGAAGAAGAGAAATAAAAATTAGTTCGCTTTTTTCACTTCATCTCAGAAATATCTTCTACCTTTGTTCTTTCAATAGCAAACGCTCCAACAAAATGGGAAAATGGATGGAACAACAAGAACAACAAAAAGAAACCAAGGCGAAAGATAAGACCCGGCGGGAAAAACTGGCAGGCTTCTTCTTCGACTTGGCGAAGTTGTGCTTTGCAGGACTGGTAGTAGGAGCCATTACTCCGCTACTGACCCACACAGAGAATGGAATCAATTGGGCAATAATCATAGGAGGAATCATTTCCACTTATTGGTTTGCCGTAAGTGCCAATAACATTTTAAAAGGATAATGATTATGGATACATTGAGCGTCACCTTTATCATCTTGGCTATCATCAGCACCGTCTTTGGCTTGTGGACTTGCACGCCATCTGGGAAAAAATGGATTAAAGGCTTATAATATTGTTATGACCCGCGCCATCTTCCCCGGCACGTTCGACCCCTTCACCGTCGGGCATGCCTCCATCGTCAGCCGCGCGCTGACGTTCATCGACGAGATTGTCATCGCTATCGGCATCAACGAGAGCAAGCATACGCACTTCCCTTTGGAGCAACGCAAACGGATGATTAGCGACTATTACAAAGACAATCCGCGCATATCCGTACAAACCTATGACGGACTGACTACCGACTTCGCCCGCGAAGCAGGCGCCAACCTTATCGTGCGCGGCATACGCACGGTGCGCGATTTTGAGTACGAAGAAACCATTGCCGACATCAACCGCCAACTGACGGGCATCGAAACCATCTTGCTCTTCACCGAGCCGGAACTGACGTGCGTCAGTTCCACCATCGTGCGCGAACTGCTGTCGTTTGGCAAGGATGTCAGCCAGTTTTTGCCCAAAGGAATGAACATAAACGAATAACCCCATATATAGGAGACAAGACAATGAAGAAGATAATCGCACTCGGTTTATGGCTTTCCGCGTTCGCCTTGTTGGCAACAGCGCAAGGCAACTTGCCGCTGCGCAAACTACAGATGGCCGAGTTTGCCATCAGCCGCCTTTACGTGGATACGGTGAACGAGGACAAGCTGGTGGAAAGCGCTATCATCGAAATGTTGGCGCAATTGGACCCCCACTCCACCTACAACAATGCCGAAGAGGTCAAAGCCATGAACGAGCCGCTGCAAGGCAACTTCGAGGGCATCGGCATACAGTTCCAAATGATAGAAGACACGCTGCTGGTCATCCAACCCGTCAGCGGCGGACCGTCGGAAAAGGCGGGCATTCTGGCAGGCGACCGCATCACGGCAGTCAACGACACCGCCATCGCAGGCGTCAAGATGAGCACCGACGAGATTATGGAACGATTGCGCGGGCCGAAGGGTTCGGAAGTAGACCTCAGCATCGTGCGGCGGGGAGTCAAGGATGTATTGTCTTTCCGCGTCAAGCGCGACAAGATACCCATCTACAGCTTGGATGCCGCCTACATGATTCAGCCCCAAACCGGCTACATACGCATCAACCGCTTTGGAGCCACTACGCCGGACGAGTTTGCCCAAGCCCTGAAAAAGCTGCAAGCACAAGGCATGAAAGACCTGATATTGGACCTGCAAGGCAACGGAGGCGGCTACCTGAATGCAGCCATAGACTTGGCCAACCAATTCTTGGGGCAGCGCGAACTGATAGTATACACCGAAGGACGGGCCGAACGGCGGCGCGAGTTCCAAGCCGAAGGCAACGGACGCTTGCGCACAGGCCGCTTGGTGGTGCTGGTGGACGAATATTCGGCTTCGGCCAGCGAGATTGTGACGGGCGCCATCCAAGACTGGGACCGTGGCGTCGTAGTAGGCCGGCGCACTTTCGGCAAGGGACTGGTGCAACGCCCCATCGACCTGCCCGACGGTTCGATGATACGCCTTACGGTGGCACGCTACTACACACCCGCAGGCCGTTGCATCCAGAAGCCTTACGTGACCACCGGCAACGGTGAAGACATGTTGGAGCAATATCACCGCGACTTGCTGGAACGCTTCAAGCATGGGGAGCTGATGCACGCGGACAGCATTCACTTTCCGGATTCGCTGAAATACCGTACCAAGCGTCTGGGGCGAACCGTCTATGGCGGCGGGGGCATCATGCCCGATTTCTTCGTGCCCATCGATACCACCTTATATACGGATTACCACCGCGATCTCGTGGCCAAAGGCGTCATCATCCGCAGCACCACGGGCTACATCGAGCAGCATAGGCAGGAACTGAAGAGCCGATACAAGGACTTCGACGACTTCAACCGCCAATTCGAGATAGACGATGCGTTCATGTCCGATGTCTGCGCTTTGGCCTACAAGGAAGCCATTGAATTTGATGAAGCGGAATACATGCAATCCTTACCCCTGATAAAGACACAACTGAAAGCCCTCATCGCCCGCGACCTGTGGGACATGAGCGAATACTTCCAGGTGATGAACACCACCGACCCAATTGTCCGGCAAGCATTGAAGGTACTGGACGAAGGGGGATACGAACGGGTGATGGCACGGCCATAAACCAAGCGCGGATGGCGCGGATTGCACAGAAGGGCTGTCTTTCAGCCTTCGTGTTGTCCGCGTCATCCGCGCCTTTCCCAATAAACATCAGCCTCAACGTTTCTCGTCGCTGCCAATAGCGTTCCACACCAAGGCACTGACTGCTGCCCCCACAAACGGAGCCAAGATGAAAAGCCACAGTTGCGAGAGCGCCTTTCCGCCCTCGAACAAAGCCGGCCCTATGCTACGCGCCGGATTGACTGACGTGCCCGTGATAGGAATGCAGACAATGTGCACCAGCACCAACGTCAAGCCGATGGCCAGTCCGGCCAAGTTGCCCGCGCCTTTTTTGCTGTCTGTCGCGCCCAATACCACCAGCACGAAGATGAAGGTGAACACCGCTTCGGCCAAGAACGCCTGAAGCATCATGCCGTCGGCGTAGGTATTGGTACCCGTTTCCGTCGGTCCGCCATGCGCACCCGTCGAAACCAATGCCCAAAGGATGGCCGAACCAATGATGGCGCCTATCACCTGAAACAACATGTACATGCCCGCATCCTTGCTGCTCATCCGTCCGGACAACCATACGCCCAACGTGATGGCAGGATTGATGTGGCAACCCGATATGCCGCCGATGGTATAGGCCATGGCCACCACGGACAAGCCGAAGGCCAAAGCCACGCCCAATGTTCCGACGCCGGCGCTCACCGCACCCGCCGCGTGTCCGGCAAAGACGGCACTGCCGCAACCCATCAATACGAGGACCATCGTCCCCACCATTTCTGCCAAATACTTTTTCATAATTCTGATGATTTAAAAGTCCAATCGTGCAAAATATAACAAATCATCAGGCGGATTGTTCGGATAAAGGCACAAATACCGGCGCCAAACGGCACGCGTGCTAACGATAAGGCTTCGCGAGCGGGCGATAAAGGTTTCGCGAGCGGACGATAAAGGATTCGCGGACAAACGATAAAGGATTCCCAACGCTCCGATTCAAGCCCCCAAACGGGGCACAGAAGGCGTGCCGACCCAGACAGGACGGGCAAACCACTTCTTGAACATCCACGTCGCCGCCCAATAGAGCACGAAAGCCGAGAAGAAACCTGCGATGGCGTCAATCAGATAGTGCGCCTGGATGTAGACCGTTGCGCCGCACAGCAGCAGATAGAAAGGCATCAGGCAGGCGAAAAGCCGCCGACTGCCCCGCCAAGCCATGATCATCAGAATGGTAGATATGCCCACGTGCGAACTGGGGAAAGCGGCTGTGGGGCGTTCGCCCACTTGCTGCGAGCTTTCCACCAGGTTGTAGAAGAAACCGTGTTCGTAACCGGGGCCGGGCAAAAGCTCTTGATGGTGGTTGAAGTAGTCGCCGATGGCAGGGAAAATGCCTTGCTCCACGTTATCGTAGCCAATGGCGGGGAAGTAGAATTGCGGGCCTGCCACAGGCACGAAGATATAGACGAAATAATAGATGAAGAACGAGGTGATGATGACGAATGAAATCTTCTCCAACAAGTCGTACCGCCAAATGAAGTACCACAACACGATGATGAGCATCATGGGATAATAGAAGAAATAACCCAGGTTGAGCGGCTCGCTGACCCACATCTGGGGCAGATACTGGCTGAACCAGATGGCCGGCTGTCCGTCGAAAAGGCGTTGTTCGGCCGTGGCAAAGACGTGGTCAAGGTTCGGGAAAAGCCGGTTGAACTCGAACGTGTCCGGATACCAGTAGGACAGGAGCGACATCTGTATCACCACCCGCACGAAAGCCGAGAACTTGCACGGCGCCAACCGATAGAGATACATCAGCACAAAGGTGACGACGGCAATAAGCACGCGATCCCACAGCATCTGCCCCGGATGGTCCATCCTGTCGTAAAGGATGACTATCAGCACAGAGGTCAACAAGTTATAGATGAGCGATATTTTCTCTATCGCAAACAGTCCTTTGTGGGTTTCCACCCGCTTGAAGATGTCTAAAGCCATTGGTTATCTTTATACCACGCCACCGTAAGGCGCACGCCGCGCTCCAGGTCGAAAGCCGGCTTGTAGCCCAACTCGCGCACCGCAGGGGTTATGTCGCACTGCCAGTTGCGTTGTTTCATAATGTGATACTTGTCGCGGTTCAGCGTGCTGGTCTTCTTCTGCCGCTTCGCCGCCCATTCAGCGCACAAAGATACGATTTTTAACGCAAACAAAGGAAACTTTAAGCGAATAACCCACGGATTTCCCATCTCGCGGATCAAAAGGTCGGAAAAAGTGCGGCTGCTGTACACCCGCCCGTCGGACAGGAAATAGGCGCGGCGCGTCACGCCTTTCTCCATCGCCAGGAAGACAGCTTGCACCACGTCAGCCACATAAACAAACGTCAAGTCCTGACGGCGGAATCCTGCCGCCACATCCACATGCCGGCGGATGCTCTGCGCCATCAGGTAGTAATCGCGTTCGCGCGGCCCATAAACGCCGGTGGGGCGGAAAATGACGTAGGGGAAGTCTGCCAACCTCTGCACGTACTGCTCGGCCTTGAGCTTGCTGCGCCCATAGGCGGTGTCCGGACAAGGCGTGTCGTCTTCGCGGATAGGCTCATACGTCCGTTCATGCACCGGGCCGAAGACGCTGAGCGTGCTGATGAAAATGAACTGACGGGGCACCAGTCCCAATTCGCGCAGCGCATCGATGAAATCACATGTCTGCCGGAAGTTCACACGGTCGAAGTCCGCCGGGTCGATGCACTTGGTGACGCCCGCACAGTGGACAACATAGTCGAATGCGCCATGCGCCTTCAATTGTTGACGCAAGACATCCGGCCGCCCGAAGTCCAACTCCAGGAAATGGATGCGCGGGTCTTGCAGATAGGCACGACTGCTCGTGGCGCGCACGCCCGCCCAAGTGTCGAAGCCACGGCGCAAAGCCTCTTCTACAAGGAAACTGCCGATGAAACCGCTGGCGCCGGTGATAAGGATACTGCCTGGATTTTCGCTCGTCATTCTTCGCTCGTCATTTAAAAGGTTCTACATGCAGGCTGATATACGTCCCCTTGCCGAACTCTTCGCGCAGCCTTTGTTCAATAATAGTCGCGCGGCGGTGCGCCTCCTCCAGCGTGAGGCTGCCATCCATGCGCACATGCAGGTCGATGGAGCAGTTGTTGCCGATGCGGCGTGTGCGCAAGTGGTGAGGCGAACTGACGCCGGGATAAGACAGGACAATCTCGTTGATGCGGTTCTCCACCTCGGTGGGCAGCGATTTCTCCAGCAACTCGTTCATCGAGGGCGCCAGCAGCTTGACAGACACCTTCAGGATGAAGAAGCTGACGATGACCGCCGCAATGGGGTCGAGCACACACCACTGTTCGCCCAGCAGGATGGCGCCGCCAATGCCCACCGCCGTGCCGATGGACGAGAAAGCGTCGCTGCGGTGGTGCCAAGCATTGGCCACTACGGCTTGCGACTGCACCTTGCGCCCCACGAAGGCGGTGTATTGATACAATATCTCCTTCGATACAATAGACACCAAAGCAGCCACCAACGCCAACAGGCCCGGACTGGGCAACGTGCCTCCTTGGATGACGTGCCAAATGGATTGCGCCCCATTCCACAGGATGCCCAGCCCCACCACGAAGAGGCAGAGGCCAATGATGGCAGTGGCCAGCGTCTCATACTTGCCGTGCCCGTAGTCGTGCCCCTCGTCCTCCGGCTTGGAAGAGATGCGCACAAAAACCAGCACGATAATGTCCGTCACGAAGTCCGACAACGAGTGCACCGCATCGGCAATCATCGCCGCGCTGTGCCCCGCAATGCCCGCAAAGAACTTGAAGAGCAGCAACACAAAATTGACCACGCTGCCCACAATGGTCACCTTATAAATCCTGCGCTCGCGCGAAGCGACGCCTTTATCAACAGATTCCATCTTGTTATCCTCCTCTTTGGGAAATCGGCGCAAAGATACCAAAGCTGCTACGAACACACAAACAAATGCTATAAAAAGGAGAAA
>CALUOW010000096.1 GCA_944322365.1 uncultured Bacteroides sp. | reverse complement strand
TGATAAGTTTGAAGGCGAAAATTAGCCGATTTCCTGCATTTTCAGGGCTTTGGATAGGCGGATTGTTGTCTTTGAGGCCTTTGTTTCTCTGCGGGGCGGAAAATGCGGAGAGTTGGTTTTGATGGGGAAGAGACTGCGTTTTGTTTAAAAATGCGATTTTTATTGTAATGAATTATATATTTGAAAATTAATCAAAATTATTGATAATATATTCCTTGCCTGTTGATTCATCCACCAAAGGCTTGGGACGCATTGGTTTTTCTGCTAATTTTGCGCGGAGAAAAAAGCAGCATGTAGTTGCCTCCTACCGGCTGCTGACTGCTTAAATGACTGCTTGCTTATGACAATTCTTTGGATAGACTTGAACAGTTCGTATGCCCACGCCTCGTTGGCTTTGCCCGCCCTGCACGCGCAATGGACGGACGAGGGCGGGGCAGAGTGGGAGGTGGTGTCGGCCACGGTCAACGAGAATCCCGGCCCCGTGGTGGAGCAAATATGCCTGCGTCGCCCCGATGTGTTGGCGTCCACGGCTTGGCTCTTCAACCACGAGGCCCTGTTGCACATTGGCGCGCGCGCCAAGGCGTTGCTTCCCGATTGCCAGTTGGTGTTGGGCGGTCCCGAATTTTTGGGCGACAACGAGGCTTACCTGCGCCGTCATCCGTATGTGGATGCGGTCTTCCGAGGCGAAGGCGAAGAGGCTTTCCCCCAATGGTTGGCTTGCCGCGAGCATCCCGAAGCCTGGGGAGGCGTGCCGGGCTTGTGCTACCTTGACCCTGCGAGCGGGGAGTATCGGGACAACGGGCGTGCCGGTGTCGCACGCTTCGACCGGCTCGTGCCGCCCGAAGAGAGCCGCTTCTTCAATTGGAGCAAACCTTTTGTGCAGCTGGAGACGACGCGCGGATGCTTCAACACCTGCGCTTTCTGCGTCAGCGGGGGCGAGAAGCCTGTGCGCGCCTTGCCGGTGGAAGGCATTGCCCGTAGGCTGGAAAACATCCGCCGGCATGGCATCCGCGATGTCCGGTTGCTGGACAGGACGTTCAACTATAACGCCGCCCGCGCCCGCGAGTTGCTGGAGCTTTTCCGCGCCTTCCATCCCGATATGCGTTTCCACCTGGAGATACATCCTGCCTTGCTGACCGATGAACTGAAGGACTTGCTCCGCGAAATGCCTCCCGGCCTGCTGCATCTGGAGGCGGGCATCCAAAGCCTTCATGCCGACGTCCTCGGCGCCAGTCGCCGGGCAGGCAGTCTGGAGGCGTCGTTAGAGGGGCTGCGCTTTCTCTGCTCCCTGTCCAACGTGACGACGCACGCCGACCTCATCGCCGGGTTGCCCCTCTACCGGCTTTCGCAGATATTCGACGATGTGCGTGCCTTGGCCGGATACCGTGCCGGAGAAATCCAGTTGGAGTCGCTCAAGGTGCTGCCCGGCACGGAGATGCGCCGCAGGGCAGGAGAGTTGGGCCTCTGCTATTCTCCCTTGCCGCCTTACGAAGTGCTGGCCACCCGCGAGACAAGCCCCGGCGAGTTGCAGACAGCCCGCCTCCTCTCGCGCCTGCTGGACGGATATTATAACACGGAAGCCTGGCAAGACGTGACGCGCCGGCTCGTCCTGCACGATGCTGACTTCTTGCATACGTTCCTTGCCTATCTGACGCATTTGAATGTCATCGACCATCCCCTGAGCTTGGAGAGGAGGGGCATCTTGCTCTACGACTTCTGCTTGGAGCATTATCCCGCCTTTGCCTCCGCCGTCAGCCGGGCATGGATAGAAGCGGGGCTTTCGCTCAAGAAAAAGCCGGCCGAACGGGTTCGCACCAAGCATCTGGCGCCTCCCAAGCATTGGACGATTCTGCATGGCGCCTACAAGCCGGGCCTTCGCCTTTGCTTCCTGCCCACGGACGAGGAAGGGGAGCGGGGCTATTGGTATGGATTCGAGTCGGAGGCGCAGGTGGCGCGGCCGGTGTTCAAGGCGGAGACTTGTTAGATTCCCTGAAAAGCCGTACCTTTGCGCCCGCTTTTTTCAGGATAATCTACAAAACAGACTTTTTATGCATTCATCAAACGAATTAAAAGACATTACCCACTTCCTGCTGGAGTATGCCAACCGTCTGATGGGTTCGGGCGTGCACACCTCCCGCGTGGTGCGCAACACCTGCCGCATCGGCCGTTCGCTGGATGTGGAAACCAATGTCTGCGTCATGCAGAACAACCTTATCGTCCATGTCCGCGACGTGGAGAATGACGAAACGTACAGCGAAATGGGGGCTATCCCGGCTTTCCCCATCAGCTTCGAACTGAATGCCGAGCTGAGCGCCCTCAGTTGGGATGCTTACGACCAGCGGCTTGCCTTGCCCGACTTGCGCGGAAGGTATGCGCAAATCATCGCCCGCCCCAGGCTGAACCCGCTTTGCACGCTTTTCCTCGTGGCCTTTGCCAATGCCTCGTTTTGCGCCTTGTTCGGGGGCGACTGGACATCGCGCGGCATTGTTTTCCTGGCCACGCTCGTCGGCTTCTGCTTGCGGCAACAGATGCAGCGGAGGCACATCAACCACTACATCGTCTTTGTCGTGTCGGCCTTTGCCGCTTCGTTGGCTGCCTCGACCGCCCTGATGCTGGATACTACGGCCGAGATAGCTTTGGCCACCAGCGTGCTCTATCTGGTGCCCGGCGTCCCCTTGCTGAACGGCGTCATCGATATTGTCGAAGGATATGTCAACACCGGGTGCAGCCGCCTGATACAAGCCTTGCTGTTGGTGTTGTGCATCGCCGTGGGTTTGTCCTGCACGCTGATGCTGGTGAGAAACAGTTTACTCTAGTACGAACCGCTATTTATTTCTACGATGTTGATAACAGATATTCTTTCCGACGGACTGTTTGCCGCCGTGGCAGCCATTGGCTTTGGCGCCGTGTCCAATCCTCCCCTGCGCGCCTTTCCTTCCATCGCCTTGTTGGCAGCCGTGGGACATGCCATTCGCTTCTGCCTGATGACCTACCTGGGCATAGACATTGCCACGGCCTCGCTCTGCGCCTCGTTCGCCATCGGCATGGGCAGCCTGCTGCTGGGCAAGCGTATCCTTTGCCCCATGACGGTGCTCTATATTCCCGCCCTGCTGCCCATGGTTCCGGGCATGTATGCTTATAAGACGGTGTTCGCCCTCATCATGTTCATGCAGAACTTGGGCAAGCCCGAAGTGTTGCCCGAATACATCCGCGACATCTTTGCGAACGGCGTAGTCACGTGCAGCGTCATCTTTATGCTGGCTGTGGGAGCCACGTTCCCCTTGTTCCTCTTCATCAAGCGCGCCTTCTCCATGACGCGGCGGGCAAAAGGCTGAGCGCCGTGGCAAGTTTCCCGTAAAGATAGCCATAGCCTTGACTTTCTTATACGGCGGGTGTAAAAAATCGCGTTTTTTATATACCTTTGCACCCTCGAAGACAAATGATCATTCAGAAAAAACATGGCGAGAAAAAAGAAAGAACTCCCTTTGCTGGAGAACATAACGATAACAGACGTGGCCGCCGAGGGAAAGGCCATTGCACGGGTGGACAATTTGGTGGTGTTTGTCCCCTACGTGGTGCCGGGCGATGTGGCAGACCTCCAGGTCAAGCGCAAGAAGCATAACTATGCCGAAGCCGAGGCTGTGAGAATCCATCATTACTCAGACCTGCGTGCCCAGCCCTTCTGCAAGCATTATGGCGTGTGCGGCGGATGTCAATGGCAAGTCCTGGCTTATCCCGAACAATTGAAGTACAAGCAAAAGCAGGTGGCGGACAACCTGACGCGCATCGGCAAGGTCGAATTGCCCGAAATCTCTCCCATCCTGGGTTCGGAGCAGACCATCGGCTATCGCAACAAGTTGGAATACACCTTCTCCAACAAGCGTTGGCTCACGAAGGAGGAGGTGGCGCAGAACGTCGTCTATGAGCAGATGAATGCCGTGGGCTTCCACATCCCCGGCGCTTTCGACAAGGTATTGGCCATCGACCAATGCTGGCTGCAAGACGATGTGTCGAACCGCATACGTAACGCCATACGCGATTATGCCTACGGACACGGCTATACCTTTATCAACCTCCGCACGCACGAGGGGATGCTGCGCAACCTCATCATACGTACCTCCACCACGGGGCAACTGATGGTCATCCTCGTGGCGCAGGTCAAAGAGTCTGGCGAAATGGAGCGCTTCAAAGAACTTTTGCAATACGTAGGCGAGACTTTCCCCGAAATCACTTCCTTGCTTTATATCATTAATAATAAGGTAAACGACTCCATCGGCGATTTGGACGTGCAAACTTTCCGGGGCGAGGACCACATTTTTGAGGAGATGGAGGGATTGCGTTTCAAGGTAGGACCCAAGTCGTTTTATCAAACCAACTCGCGCCAAGCATACAATCTCTATAAAGTGGCCCGCGACTTTGCCGAATTGACGGGACAGGAACTGGTGTACGACCTTTATACGGGCACGGGCACCATTGCCAATTTCGTTTCCCGCCAGGCACGCCGGGTGATAGGCATCGAATACGTGCCCGAGGCCATCGAGGACGCCCGCGTCAATTCTGAAATCAACGGCATAGGCAACACCCTGTTTTATGCAGGCGACATGAAGGACATCCTGACCCAGGACTTCATCCGCGAGCATGGACGGCCGGAGGTCGTCATCACCGACCCGCCACGCGCCGGGATGCACCCCGATGTGGTCAACGTCATTCTTGAAGCCGAACCCAAGCGCATTGTGTACGTCAGTTGCAATCCGGCTACCCAAGCGCGCGACCTCCAATTGCTGGATCCGAAATACCGCGTCGTCCGGGTGCAACCGGTGGATATGTTCCCCCATACGTACCATGTGGAGAATGTGGTGAAGTTGGAAAGAAGAGAAGAATGAAAACACGTGTCATCAGGTATTTATAAAGTATGAATGGTATGAACAAGAAACCTGCCCCTTATGCCAAAGCCCGTGCCCAATACACTGATTATATAGTGCGTGAGCCTATGGAGTTAATGGCTTTTTTGGCCAGCGTCATGCCCCAGGCCAGCCGCACCAAGTTGAAATCATTGCTTGCCAAGCGTCTTGTTTATGTCGACAAGGCCATCACTACGCAATACAACTTCCCTTTGCAACCGGGCATGAAGGTGCAGATCAGCCGGAATAAGAACGTGCATGAATTTCATTCGCGCCTCCTGAAAATCGTTTACGAAGACGCCTACCTCATCGTGGTGGAGAAAAACGAGGGCCTGTTGTCCGTCAATACCGAACGCCAGAAAGAGCGGACCGCCTACACCATCCTGAATGAATACGTGCGCCGCTCTGACAGGCGAAACCGTGTCTACATCGTGCATCGCCTCGACCGGGACACTTCCGGCCTCATGATGTTTGCCAAAGATGAAAAGACCCAGCATACGCTGCGCGACAACTGGCACGAGATTGTCTTCGACCGCCGTTATGTAGCCGTGGTGGAGGGGAGCATGGAGCGCGACCGAGGCACCGTGCGCTCTTGGCTGACGGACCGTACGCTTTACGTTTACTCCAGCCCTATGGACGACGGGGGCAAGGAGGCCATCACGCACTATCGTACCATCAAGCGCGCCAACGGCTATTCCTTGGTGGAGCTGAATCTGGAGACAGGGCGCAAGAACCAGATACGTGTGCACATGCAAGATTTGGGGCATCCCATCGTAGGCGACGGGCGATATGGACGCGAGGATAGCGCCAATCCCTTGGGACGCTTGGCTCTACATGCATTCAAACTCTGTTTCTATCATCCGGTGACGGGCGAAGAGATGCGTTTCGAGACGCCTTACCCGTCTGCATTCAAGGCGCTGTTTTAGAAAAAAGAAGGGAATGACACGCATCGGCATCCTTAGCGACACCCATGGTTGGTGGGACGAACGCTACCTTGAATATTTTGAACCGTGCGACGAAATCTGGCACGCGGGCGACATAGGTACCCTCGACGTGGCTCGGCGTTTGGCGCAATTCAGGCCCATGCGAGCCGTTTGCGGCAATGCTGACGGAAGCGATTTGCGGGCGCTCTATCCCAACATGTCGCGCTTCCGTGTGGAGGAGGTGGATGTCTTGCTCAAGCACATCGGCGGATACCCGCAGCATTATGACCGTTCCGTCCGTCGAATCCTCTGCGAGCAGCCGCCGCAACTCTTTATCTGCGGGCATAGCCATATCCTCAAGGTGCAGTTCGATCCTGCCTTACGCTTGTTGCACATCAATCCGGGCGCGGCGGGACGACAAGGGTGGCAACAAGTGCGCACGCTTGTCCGCCTCGTTATCGACGGGGCTGCTATGCACGACCTCGAAGTTATTGAATTGGCAGATTAAAATGTTATGAAAGAATACAGACTGACAGACTGGCTTCCCACGACGAAGAAGGAATTGGAGCTTCGGGGCTGGGACGAGGTGGACGTGATATTGTTCAGCGGCGATGCCTACGTGGACCATCCATCGTTTGGCACGGCGGTTATCGGGCGGGTGCTCGAGGCCGAGGGGTTGCGCGTGGCAGTGGTGCCGCAACCGAATTGGAGGGACGACCTCCGCGACTTCCGCAAGTTGGGGCGGCCGAGGCTCTTCTTCGGCGTCACGGCGGGGGTGATGGACTCGATGGTGAACCGCTATACCGCCAACCGGCGATTGCGCAGCGACGATGCCTATACGCCTGACGCCCGGCCGGACATGCGCCCTGAAATGCCTACTATTGTCTACACGCAGATATTGAAACAGCTGTTTCCGGACGTGCCGGTCTTCTTGGGCGGCATCGAGGCAAGCATGAGGCGGCTGACGCACTACGATTATTGGCAAGACCGCTTGCGGCCCTGCATCTTGGCGGAGAGTGGGGCGGATGCCTTGGTTTATGGCATGGGCGAGAAGCCGATGGTGGAATTGGCCCGGCGCATCCCTCCCTGCGCGCTTGCCAAAGACGTGCTGCCCCTCATTGAAGACATGCCCCAAATTGCCTACCTGGCACACAACTGCACGCCCCGCGAAGACGACTTGACGTTGCACTCCCACGAAGCGTGCCTGGCAGACAAACGGAAGCAGGCGGAGAACTTCCGGCACATCGAGGAGGAGAGCAACCGATACGAAGCGCGTCGCATCGTGCAAGGCTTGGGCCGGGAGAGGGTAGTAGTGGTCAATCCGCCTTATCCGCCTCTGACGACAGACGAACTGGACGCCACGCACGAACTGCCCTACACGCGCCTGCCGCATCCCAAGTACCGAGGCAAACGCATCCCGGCGTATGATATGATCAAGTTCTCGGTCAACATCCATCGGGGCTGTTTCGGAGGGTGCGCTTTCTGCACCATCTCTGCCCATCAAGGCAAGTTCATCAGCAGCCGCAGCCTGCCCAGCATCCTGCGCGAGGTGGAAGCTATCTGCGAGTTGCCCGACTTCAAAGGCTATCTGACCGACTTGGGAGGCCCCAGCGCCAACATGTACCAAATGAAGGGACGCGACGAGGCCTTGTGCCACCGTTGCCGCCGCCCGTCGTGCATCCATCCTGCCGTCTGCCCCAACCTGAATACGGACCATCGGCCTTTGCTGGAAGTTTATCGGGCCGTGGATGCTTTGCCCGGCATCAAGAAATCGTTCATCGGGAGCGGCGTGCGCTACGACTTGTTATTGCACCAAAGCCCGGACGCCGACATCAACCGTGCGGCACAGGAATACACGCGCGAGCTCATTACCCGCCACGTCAGCGGGCGACTGAAGGTGGCGCCGGAACATACTTCGGATAGGGTATTGAAGTGGATGCGCAAGCCGTCTTTTCGTTTGTTCGAGGAGTTCAAGCGCGTCTTCGACCGCATCAACCGCGACAACGGCCTGCGCCAACAGCTCGTTCCCTACTTCATTTCCAGCCATCCCGGTTGCCGCGAGGAGGACATGGCGGAGTTGGCCGTCATCACCAAGCGTTTGGATTTCCACTTGGAGCAAGTGCAGGACTTCACGCCCACGCCCCTGACAGTTTCTACCGAGACGTGGTACACGGGCCTGCACCCTTACACGCTGCAGCCGGTGTTCAGCGCTAAGACGCCGCGCGAGAAGTTGGCTCAGCGCATGTTTTTCTTTTGGTACAAACCCGAAGAACGACGGCGCATCATCCAAGAACTGAAGCGCATCGGGCGGGCGGACTTGATTGCGAAGCTGTATGGGGAGGTCCGCAGATAGTATATGCCCGGTGGACCAAGCGGATTTTTTTTCGCTTTCCAAAAAAATGCCCATTTAACTGTCGCAACTGTCGCTGGTTTTTTGCGCCCGACAGTGGAGACAGTTGTGACAGTTATTTCCACTATTTCTGGGAGGAGGATTTTTGGGGGGTATCCGTTTTTCCTTGCTTTTTCGCTTTTTTCCGCTCTTTTTCGCTCTTTTTTGCTTCATTTTATCCGTTATAAGCGCCAATCATGCTAGTTTTATAGAATTTAGGAAAACTACAGGCGTAGTTGCCTGCTAATAATCCGTGAAGAAGTGCGTATTTTTTGCGTTATTTGTGGCTGAATTTAGTATGAATGTGGCTGAATTTAGCATAAATCGTTGTTTAATCGAGTATATATTATATGTATTATTTAATTTTAAATATATATTTATTAAATAATATAGCTCTTATCCATCGAGGGTGGCAGGATTCAAGAGGATGTTGATAAAATTTAGTATTATATTTTAACATAAATATAATATAGTAATATTAATATATTATATAAATATATATAAATTTATATTAAATAATTAACTATAAATCCTTATAGCCTTTTTTAAAAACGCTTTTTCCTGAATGCCCCTTGCCGCATGGGAAGGGATGCTTCGCTTCGTCCGGACTGCTTTTTGAAAAAATGCCCCAAATAACTGTCGCAACTGTCGCTGGTTTTTGCGCCGCTCTTTCTTTTTTGGGCAATGCGCTGATTTCTCTGATTTTTTTTGTAATTTTGCGCCCTTGTAATGCAAAAACGCATTGCAGCGTAAGAAAATTAAGAATAAATAGATAAGATGGGTAAAAGATTTGCCGAACATCCGAAGTTTGACCTCTCGGAAATAAACAAAAAAGTGTTGAAAAAGTGGGACGAAGACCAGGTTTTCGCCAAAAGTATGACAGAACGTGAGGGTTGTCCCTCGTTTGTGTTCTTCGAAGGCCCCCCTTCGGCCAATGGTATGCCGGGCATCCACCACGTCATGGCGCGCACCATCAAGGATACTTTCTGCCGCTACAAGACGATGAAGGGCTACCAGGTGAAGCGCAAGGCGGGCTGGGACACGCACGGACTGCCCGT
>CALUOW010000095.1 GCA_944322365.1 uncultured Bacteroides sp. | reverse complement strand
CCGAACGCAATGAACTTTTTCCTGAAAAAGGCCTTGTTTTGCAAAATATTGCTTAACTTTGCCTATGACTTAGCTTTTTGCCAAGTCCGGATAAAACAAACAAACGGAAGGGCCGGCGCGTTTGCCTTGCGTGCTGGCTTGTCCCACAGGAGATTCGGATGAATAGATTCGTTTATTGCTTTTTAATAGGATTGCTGTTGTGCCCGGTTATCCGGCTCCGGCTTTGCGCCCAAAACAATCCTTTCAAGATACACGATTCGATATACGTCGGGTACAGGGAAGCTCTGAAGGTACGTTCCACCATCGGAGTGATGCAAAAGTCCGAAGCCCTCTACCAAAAAGCCCGTGCGCTGGGCGACAAGAAAGGCGAGTGTGTCGCGTTGACCCTCCCCGTCTCCCACTTCTTCTACAAGAACGACTCCCTCAAACTGATAGAAGTCGTGCGCCGTTTGCAACGGGTGTCGAGGGAGAACGGTTATTTGCAATATTACTACTTCGCTACCAATCAATATGTCTATTGGCTCCTCAACCATAACCACACGCTGCGTGCCTTGAACGTCACCCAGCAGATGCAGGCGCAGGCACAGAACGACAAGAACGATTATGGCATCTACTCGTGTCTTAAGGCGCAAGGCTACATCTACCTTGCCCGAAAGGACTTGAAAGCAAGCATCCAGTATCACGAGGAAGCTTTGGCCTATCAACTCAAATACTTGCCCGAACAAGACGCGGCGCTGAACTACAGCCGGTTGTCGGATTTGTATCGCCAGGACGGGCAATACGAAAAAGCCTTGGAGTATGCAGACAAGAGCGTTGAAGCGGCCAAGACGGAGATGAACCTGAAAATCTCTATGTTGGAGAGGTGCAGGTTGTTGTTCGAGATGGGGCGCGAAGAGGAATTCATGCAGTCCTACCAGCAATGCTGCAAGCAGATGGAAGAGACAGGGGTGGTCTACGATAACTTGTTGAAAGTCCTGGATGCCTATGTCGACATCGTTCGGGGGGACTTCGAAGCGGCGCAAGAACATGTCAAGGGCAATTATAAGTTGCAGTGCTCCATTGCCGTGCGGAAGGGCGACTACAAGGCTGCTTACGAATATAGCCTCAAGGCAGCCCGGCTGGGCGATTCCATTGCCCGCCAAATCCAATCGTCGGACTTGGCCGAATTGACCGTGCAGCTCAGCAACGAACGCATGAAGCGCAAGGCTAAGGAACTGGAAACGGAAAACATCGCGCTGAACCTGGCCAATACCCGTCTGGAGCTGGAGCAAGCGCAATCGCAGGCTGAACTTGAAAAAGCCAATGCGGAGAATAGCCGGTTGGCATTGAAAAACCGCACGCTGGAACTAGCTCGCGTCAATGCCGAGATGCTGCGCCAGCAAGACATCTTGGAAGAGGAGAAAATGGCTGCACGCAACCGCAATACTTTGTTCAGCATCTTTATCGCCTTCTTGCTTGTCTTCATCTGTATGCTCTGTTTCTACCTCTATCGCAGGAAACAGATGGAAAACAAACTGAAGCACAAGAACCAAGAACTGGTCGTGGCGCGCGAGCAAGCCGAAGAATCGAACCGGCTGAAAACGCAGTTCATCCACAACATGAGCCACGAAATACGCACTCCGCTGAATGCCATCGTGGGCTTCTCGCAGTTGCTGGCCGATACGGAATCGAACTTTGATGAAAAAGAAAAAGGGGATTTCTGTCACATCATCCTGCACAACTCCGAACTGCTGACCACGCTGGTCAACGACATCTTGGACATCTCTGCCTTGGAGAGCAAAGGCTGCGAATTGCACGTGGCTCCCTGCCGCTGCAACGAAGTCTGCCGGGAGGCTATGGAAGCAGTGTGCCACCGGGTGGCAGAAGGTGTGGACCTGCGCCTTGAAACCGACTTGCCCGACGCATATTCGTTGGACACGGACGAACATCGCCTGAAGCAAGTGATTGTCAACTTCCTGACCAATGCGGCGAAGTTCACAGAGGCGGGCGAAATCGTGGTGGGATGTTCATTGGCCGAAATGCCGGGCCAAGTCGTCTTTTCCGTGGCCGACACCGGTACCGGCGTGCCGCCCGAAAAGGCCGACGTCATTTTCAATAGTTTTGTTAAGGGGGACGACTTCAAGCAAGGGCTAGGACTAGGGCTGAACATCTGCCGGCGCATTGCCGACATGTTGCATGGCGAGGTGGCTTACGACCGTCGGTATACACGGGGAGCACGCTTCCTCTTTATCTTGCCCGTAGACTAAAAGGAGGTGGACGCATGAAACAGCTTTGTGTGTATCTTCTTTGGTTAGGGGTGGTTTGGGGGATGAGCAGTCCGTTTCCCGTCCGTTCGCAGAACAATCCGTTTCGGATCAACGACTCGCTCTACGTCCTCTATAACCGGGCGTTGAAGTATCGCGGATCCTATCGGGGAGTGCTTGTGTCGGATACCTTGTTGGCTGAAGCTCGCAGAGTGGGCGACAAGAAAGCGCAATGCCTGGCGCTAACCATCCCCATGGTTTATTATCTCTACCAGAACGATTCTTCGGCCATGGCGCAAGCTGTCGGTAACTTGCAAAGGGTGTCCAAGGCAAACGGTTATTTGCGCTATTATTACTATGGAGGCACCAACCATATTATCTGGTACCTCAACCAAGGGCGCACGCTACGTGCTTTGAATCTTTCTGAGGAAATGAAAGCCGAGAGCTTGAAGGATCAAAGCCCTTATGGCATCTTCTCGTGCATTAAGACGCAGGGCTACATCTACTTTGCGCGTCGGGATTTCCGCACCAGCATCCGTTGCTTCCAAAGCGCTTTGGATTTTCAGCTTGCCAACATGCCCGAACAAGACCCGTCGCCCCTCTACCGACGGATTGGCGAACTGTATCGGGAGGACGGTTGCTACGGTCAAGCTTATGAATACTTGGAAAAAGCCATACGGACAGCCAAAGTGTATGCCAACCGCATGGCGGCGCAGGTGGAGAAGTGCCGGACGCTCTTCGAGATGGGGCGCGAGGATGAATTCCTCCGGTTGTTCACCCAATGCAAGGCGGAGATGAAAGAGTCCGGACGGGTGATGGAGAGCGGATTGCTTATTTTGGAGGCTTATGCTTGCCTGATGAAAGGGGAGAATGAGGAGGCCGCATCGTATGCCGCCCAATTGCCGGATGCCATCACTCGCTATGGGACATTGCGCAAGGTGGCCGAACGGAGCGGGGACTACCGGAAAGCCTACGAGTATAATTGCCTGCACATGGGTATCAGCGATTCCATCATCTGTCAGATACGGTCGTCGGACTTGGCGGAACTGACCGTGGAGCTGGCCAATGAACGCACGAAGCGTGAGGCCAAAACGCTCGAAGCGAAAAACGCAGCGTTGAACTTGGCCAATACCCGCTTGGAGTTGGAACAGGCGCAGGCGGATGCTTCTTTGGCGAAAACTCATGCCGAGAACAATCGGCTTACGCTGAAAAACCAAACCTTGGAATTGGAGCAGGCCCAAGCTGAGATGCGCTACAAGCATAGATTGTTGGAGAATGAAAAAGCAGCCTCGCGCCGTCGGATTGTTTTCTACAGCGTCTTGTTGGTTTTCTTGGCGGCTTCGGCTTGCTTGCTCGGATATTTCCTCCATCGTCGGAAGCAAATATTGAACGTTCTGAAGAAGAAAAACCAAGAACTGGCCCGGGCGCACGGGCAAATCCAAGCTGCAGCCCGGTTGAGAGACCAATTTGTACATACCACCGGGCGCAAAATGTGCCCGCCCTTGTTGACCATTGTGAAAGCCTCTCGCTTGTTGGTAGCCCGGAATGCGGACTTGAGTGAAAAGAAAAAGGCAGAATATAGTTGCGCCATCCTCCAGCAGTCCGAATTGCTGACCGCCTTGTTTGAAGAAATGTTCAAGGCGGAGGTGATGGACGGGAAAGAAGAAGAAGGGAATGCGAAGGCATAAAAAAACATCCGGACCCCTGTGCACAGCATGTCCGGATGTGTCTTTGCCGATAGGCCCTGGTTATCCTAAGCCTTCTCTTCTTCCCGCAACGGATTCCAGCCTTGCGCTTTCAACTCGAATTCCTGCCCGTCGCGCGTAATCAGCGCGCAGCCCAATTCTTGCTTTGTGATGTGTCCAATGAGCTTTACGCCTTCCATCTCTGCCACTTTCTCGTGTTCGGCAATGGGGACGGTGAACAACAGCTCGTAGTCTTCGCCGCCGTTGAGCGCGCACGTCGTCACGTTCAGGTTCAGTTCTTCTGCCATTACGGCTGTCTGGTAATCCAAGGGGATATGTTCCTCGTAAATGCGGCAACCCACTTGGCTCTGCGTGCAGATGTGCAGCAGCTCAGACGACAGCCCGTCCGAGATGTCCATCATGGCCGTAGGCAGTATGTCCGCTTCCCTCAGTTTGTCGATGATGTCCCGTCGTGCCTCTGGCTTCAGTTGGCGTTCCAACAAGTATTCGCGCCCGGCAAAGTCGGGTTGGACATCCTCGCCGCTGTCCCGCAAGGCAATCTTTTCGCGTTCCAATAATTGCAAACCCATGTAGGCGGCTCCCAAGTCGCCGCTGACGCAAATGAGGTCTGTCTCTTTCGCCCCTTTCCGATAGACGGCTTTCCCTTTTTCCACGTCGCCGATGCACGTGATGCTGATGGTCAGTCCCGTCAAAGACGAAGTGGTGTCGCCGCCTACGATGTCTACGCCGTACTCTTCGCAAGCCAATCGGATGCCCGCATACAACGCCTCCATGTCTTCCACGCTGAACCGTTTGGAGACGCCCAAGGATACGGTGATTTGCCTCGGCGTGCCGTTCATGGCATATATGTCCGAGAAATTGACCACGGCAGACTTGTAGCCCAAGTGCTTCAGCGGCACGTAGGTCAGGTCGAAGTGCACGCCTTCCAGCAGCAAGTCGGTCGTCATCAGCACTTCCCGCCCTTCGGGGTAGGACAGCACCGCCGCATCGTCGCCTATGCCATACCGGCTCGACTCGTTTTTCAGTTCAATGCCTTCGGTCAAGTGGCGGATAAGGCCGAACTCGCCCAAGGTAGCTATTTCTGTCCTCATGGTCTTTCAGGCTTGGTTAATCAGTTCTCTCATGATTTCCGTCATACGGGGTTGTGCGGCATCGGCTGCCTTCTGCACTTCTTCGTGCGAGACTTCCACAATCTTGCCTTCCACGCCCAAATCCGTGATGACCGAAATGCCGAATACGCTGATACCGCAGTGGTTGGCCACGATAACTTCGGGCACCGTGGACATGCCTACGGCGTCGCCGCCTAAGATGCGATACATGCGATATTCGGCCGGCGTCTCGAACGTGGGGCCTTGCGTGCCTACGTACACCCCGTGCTGCACTTGGATGCCTTTGGCGGCGGCTATGGCATCGGCTCTGCGGATCAGTTCTTTGTCATACGCCTCGCTCATGTCCGGGAAGCGCGGGCCATAGGGGATATTCTTGCCATGCAACGGATGTTCGGGGAAGAAATTGATATGGTCTGTGATAATCATCAAGTCGCCGATTTCAAAGTCCGGGTTCATGCCGCCGGCTGCGTTCGACACAAACAGCGTCCGGATGCCCAACTCGCGCATCACGCGCACCGGGAACGTCACCTGCTGCATCGTGTAGCCCTCGTAGTAATGGAAACGCCCCTGCATGGCCATGATGTCTTTCTGTCCCAGCTTGCCGAATATCAGCTTGCCGCTATGTCCCTCTACGGTCGAGAGGGGGAAGTAGGGGATGTCCTCGTACTTGATTTCATATTTGTCGGTAATCTCTTCTGCCAGGCTTCCCAATCCGGTGCCCAGTATGATGGCCGTCTCAGGTTGCGTGTGCATCCTTTCCTTTAGGAAGGAGGCCGTTTCTTGGATTCGTTCTAACATAGTCAATGATAGTTTGGTTGAATATGGATTGTTGGTTCTGCAAAATAGTAATCTCCACGGGCAGCATGTAGACAAAAGGCTTCAGCCCCTCCGGCAGCGAGGGATGGTTTCGTAGCCGCGCGGCGTCTTTCTCCGTCGTCACAATCAGTCGCCGCGTCCCTTTCAGTCGGGCAAAGCGTTCCTCCACGAGCAGCAAGTCCTTGCGGCTGAAGTCATGATGGTCGCCGAAGGCCAGCAACTCCACATGTGCCGCCCGTCGTTTCATCTCTTCCAACAGTGGTTTCGGCGAGGCTATGCCCGTCAGCAGCAGCACTTGCTCCGTCCCGTCCAGCACCTTGATGCGGCTGCCCGACTTGGCTCGTGGGGGGAACACCGGTTGAGGCTGCCCGTATCGCAATCCGCTGAAAAACAGTTTTTGGTACGGATACAAGCGTAGTTCCTTGGCTATGATGTTGAAGTCGATAGGCTTGATGTCTTCCGGACACTTGGTCACCACCACCACTTGCGCCCGCTGCATGTTTTCTGCCGGTTCGCGCAAGCGTCCTGCCGGAAGCAGCGCGTCGTGGCACAGCAGGCGGTGATAGTCCGTCAGCACGATGTTCAGCCCTGCCTTCACGCGCCGGTGCTGATAGGCATCGTCCAGCAGCACCACGTCTACGGGCGGATTCTTCAGCTCCAGCAGTTGCCGTATGCCGTGGCGGCGGTCTTCGTCCACCGCCACGCGTATGTCGGGGAATTTGCGTTTCATCTGGCATGGCTCGTCGCCAATCCGCCGCGCGTTGCTTCCTTCGTCCGCCAGGATATAGCCCTTGCTTTTGCGGCGATAGCCACGGCTCAGCGTGGCCACGTTCAGTCCTTCGTCGCGGAGCAGCCGGATCAAGTATTCCACATGGGGCGTCTTGCCTGTGCCGCCCACGGCCAAATTGCCGATGCAAATCACAGGCAGGTCGAAACTCTCCGAAGCAAGCCATCCCCATTCGAAGAATTTATTGCGCAGCCCCACGCCCAGCCCGTAAATTCCTGCGGCGGGGTACAGCCATCGGTGTATCTTGATCTTCTGCTCCTCCATGCGCGGTTTAGTGGATATTGGGTTCGTAGGGCATACGGGCTTGGATGCGGTCGCAAGCGTCCAAGTGGTTCAGTCGGTCGATTTGGCGGTACAGCCGTCCTGCCTCGCCTTGCAGCAAATGCGCCTTGATGTAGGTGCCCGGATCTGTGTTCAGCAAGCTCTGCCACATGCTTTCCTTGGCCGGATACGCAAGAAGGGTGTAGCCTTCCGCCACGCCTGCCTTCTCCACGGCCATCTCGATGGCGCGGTTCAATCCGCCCAACTCGTCTACCAAGCCCAGTTCTTTGGCTTTGGCGCCCGTCCATACGCGCCCTTGCGCTATCTTGTCCACTGCTTCCTTGGTCATGCCGCGCCCTTCCGCGCAGCGGGTCAGGAAGAGGTCGTAGCCTTGCTCCACGTAGTGCTGCATCAAGCCTCGTTCGCCTTCGTTGAAGGGACGGTTCAGCGCGCCGAAGTCCGCATACGTGTTGGTCTTCACCACGTCGAAGTCCAACCCCACCTTCTGCATCAATCCTTCGGCGTTCGGCACCATGCCGAAGATGCCGATGGATCCGGTCAGCGTCGTCGGTTCGGCCACAATGCTGTCTGCCACGCACGAGATGTAGTATCCGCCGGATGCGGCATAGTTGCCCATCGACACGATGACCGGCTTCTCTTTCTTCAGTTCGCTCACGGCGTGCCATATCTGCTCGGCGTCATACGCGCTGCCTCCGGGCGAGTTGACGCGCAACACGACGGCTTTGATGTCTTCATCCTCCTTCAGACGGCGCAAGTCGCGGATGACTTTCTCTGCCACGATGCCCTCGTCTCCCGTGCTTCCCAGCATGGAGCCAATTTCGCCATAGGCATAATACACGGCCACGAGGTTGCCGCTCTTGTCCTTGGGCACGTTCTTCTGAACGTTGAGCATGTCTTTCAGTCCCAGCACGGACAAGTTGTCGTCTTCGTCTATGCCCATCTGCGCTTTCAAGTAATCGCGCACGTCGTTCTTATATAATAAGGTGTCCACCAAGCCGCGCGTCACGCATTCCGTGGCAGGTTGCAAAAGCATCATGCGGTCTGCCGCAAGGTTCAGGCTGTCTGCCGACACCCCGCGCGAGGCGGACACGGCCTGCGTCATCTCGCCCCACAACGAGTTTAAATATCCGCTCACCTGCTCCCGGTCGGCATCGCTCATGTGGTCCGATATGAATGGTTCTACGGCCGATTTATACGTCCCGACCTTGAATATCTGCATCTCTACGCCAATCTTCGCCAGCAAGTCCTTGAAGTAGACGGGCGTCGAAGCCAATCCGCGCCACTCCAACATGCCTTGCGGGTTCATCAGCACCTTGTCCGCCACGCTTGCCACGTAGTATAGCCCTTGGCTGTACATGTCGGCGTATGCCACGACAAACTTGCCCGAAGCCTTGAAGTCGGCCAAAGCGTCGCGTATCTCTTGCAAGGACGCATAGCCGTCCGTCATCAGCGTCGAGGCTTCGATGTAGATGCCCTTGATGTTCTCGTTTTCTTTCGCCTTGCGGATAGAGGCCAGCACATCGTCCAGCCCGTTCGACGTGTAGTCGCCGTCCAGCAAGAAACTGAAAGGGTCTTCTTGGCTCCTCTCGCTCAATGTCCCCTTCAATTCGAGTTTGAATACAGAATCCTTGGGCACTTTGACTTCCGAGTCTGACGTAGACAACATGCCGAACAGCGCCAACATGCTCAGGAAAAACAGCAATACGCCCGACAACACGATACCGGCGACCGTGGCAAGCGTGAATTTCAGAAAATCTTTCATCGTCTTTGGTTTGTTTTTAACCGTTAGCTTTTTGAGCTAACAAAGATAAGTAATTTGGTTGATATTTGCCCTATTTGTCGCAAGGTTTTTCGTTTTGTCACATCCGGCTGTGGGGAAAAAGACGCCTGTCCGTCCCTTTCCTCTCTTTCTTCTCTCTTCCTTCTCTCTTCCTCCTTCTAGATTTTTAATGATAAAAATATATTACAATAATTCATTCTGATCTCTTTTCAAACTCGCTTTTTCTCCGTTTCTAAAGGGAGAAAATAGGAAGGACTTTGGAAGGAATTTGTAAGGACTTTGAAAGGACTTTGTCCCGACCGATGTTTTTCAAAGCCGAATCACATTTCTCGCTTTGAAGAATATTTACAAATGAGGGCGAGTGACCGTCCATTTGCTTGCTCGCCTCTAGTTGGGCAGGCAATATCCGTGAAATTCTCTGTTTCCGGAAGTCTGGCTGCTCCGTGTTCTTCTTGAAAGCGGACGGTGTCCTCCTCTATTTTTGCCTCCTATAAAATATATAATAATGTGTAGTCTATACTTCCGCATTTTCTTCCTCTCTGCGAGTCGCTTTTGTAATTCGCTGAAAATCAGCCTAAACAGGAAAAACTTCTAAAAAACTTCGAAAAAACCTGCTGAAGTATTTGGCCGGTTCCCATAAACGCCCTACTTTTGCACCCGCTTTCGGGAA
>CALUOW010000094.1 GCA_944322365.1 uncultured Bacteroides sp. | reverse complement strand
ATGGACGCCATCATCGACCTGAAGGAGCCGACCGAGTTCAGCAAGGTGTCCTTCAACACCAACGTGGTGAAGGGCGACTGGATCATGGGAACATCGGGCATCACCGTCAAGGTGTCCGACGACGGCAAGACCTTCAAGGAAGTGTACTCCAAGGCCGTTCCCGCCCTGAAGAAGGATGACAAGGACGGCATCTACCCGCACGAAGTGAGCTTCGACCCCGTCACGGCCCGCTACGTGGAGGTCATCGTCAAGAGCAGCAAGCTGCCCTCCTGGCACGGCGGCAAGGGTCATCCGGCCTTTGTCTTCGTGGACGAAATCATCCTCGAATAATGATGTGCCCGTCCCCCGGACGTGACAATCCTTAAAGAAAAAGCCTTTCCCCCGTGTCGTGTGGGGGAAAGGTTTTTCCTTTTCTTCTGCGGCGGAGCCGCAGCCTCAGCCAATATACAAGTTCAGCTCCAAATACAAGTAGTCGTGTCCGTCCACTTGACTGGTTTCGAACTGTATTTTGTCTTCGCGGGCCAGCCAACCTATGGCGGCATTCAAGTCGCGATCGGACAGGCCCGTTGCTTCTTTCAACTCGTTATATTCCCATTTGCGGTTATGGTCCAACAAGCGCCAAATGATTCCCGCGTTTTGTCCAATTGTCTGTGCATCCATAACAGTGACATTTTAGCATAATGATTAATAAATATTTTTCGTTTCGTCAGCCAAAGGTAAGAAAATAGTTATATCCTGCCAACCGAACTTTTAAATTTAAGAACTATTAACCGTGAAGAACGTACCAAACGGACATTATTCTTCCTTGGCAGGATAGCACATGTTGACATCGGTCATCTGCTCCAACACTTCGTGCAGGTACTTGGCCGCCTCCCAACGCGCCATGGGCAGGTCGTGCAACAAGTAGTTGCCGCAATCGGCCGGCGCGGCGCCGGGCACCTCGCCCTCGTAATCGGCAATGAAGCGGAAGGTTTCCTGCATCAGGGGCAATATGTCGGCCGGAGAGAGGTCTCCGCGCATCAGCAGATAATTGCCCGTCAGGCAACCCATAGGCCCCCAATAAATGATGCGGTCCTGCCATTGCGGCTGGTTGCGCAGGTAGGTGGCCGCCAAATGCTCGATGGTGTGCAACGCGCCCTGCCCCAAGGCCGGCTCACGGTTAGGCTCCTTCATACGGATGTCGAAGGTAGTGACGGTCTCGCCGTCTACTTCGTCTTTACGAGAGACATAAATGCCGCGCAACAGGCGGATGTGGTCGATGGTAAAACTGGGTATCTTTTTCATATCAACAAATATATGTTAGAGTTTGTCCGGAAGGATGGAAAGGAAGGCCCACGTTGCTTGGAAAGAACGGTCGGCCATAGTATCCCAAAAGTTGCAATACTGCTCCCAGTGGCCGTCGGCGCCCGGCGTATCGCTGACGATGCGGAAACTGATGAAAGGGATTCCATACAAATGGCACGTCTGCGCAATGGCTGCAGATTCCATATCCACGGCCTGCACATCGGGGAAGCGCCCTTTGATTTCGTCCAATTTGGCGCGGTCGGTGATGAATTGGTCGCCCGTGCAAATCAGCCCACTGCGCACGCGACTCTCCAAACGGTCCTCTTCCAAACGGTGCACGCACGCCAGCAGGACAGGATCGGCCTCGAAAGCGGCAGGCAAGCCCTGCACCTGGCCGTAGGCATTGCCATCGCCGCACCATACGTCGTGGTAGACCACACGTGCGCCAGCCACGACGTCCGTCACTTGCAGCCCGTCGCCCGTTCCGCCTGCCACGCCCGTACTGATGATGCAGTCGGGAGCGAAACGTCGAATCAGCTCGGCTGCCCCCAAGGCGGCGTTCACCTTGCCGATGCCGCAACGAGTCAGCACCAGCGTATTCGCGCCCAGCAGTCCTTCCACATAATTATATATACCGCACGCCTGCTCGCGGGCTGCATCCAGACGCGAAGCTAGGCGCGCGTGCTCGTCTTCCATTGCGTTGATAATTCCTATTCTCATAAGTCTTCTATGTTGATTCGGGGGCAAAGGTACGACAATAAATCCGTAATAAAGTCAAATTTATTTCGGATTGCGTGCGCTTTGCGCTATCTTTGCGGCCATTAACAACAAATGATTATGAAACGATTACTTCCCGACTTGATTGCCATCGTGGCCTTTGTGTTGCTGTCGTTCGCCTACTTTTATCCGGCGGACACGGAGGGGCGCATCCTCTTCCAGCACGACACGGCGGCAGGCGCCGGCGCCGGACACGAGGCGCAAGAATACTACGAACGGACGGGCGAACGCACCCGCTGGACAAACGCCCTCTTTGGCGGCATGCCCACGTATCAAATCTCGCCGTCCTACGACTCTACCCAAGCCTTGTCGTGGGTACAACGCGCGTACCAGCTCTTTCTGCCGAACTATGTCTACCTGACGTTCATCATGATGCTGGGTTTCTACATCTTGCTGCGCGCCTTTGGCATTCCGGCGTGGTATGCAGGCATCGGCGGCGTGCTGTGGGGCTTTTCGTCCTACTTCTTCATTCTAATCTCCGCCGGCCACATTTGGAAGTTCATCACCTTGGCCTACATTCCGCCCACCATTGCCGGCATGGTGCTGGCCTATCGTGGACGCTTGCTGGCGGGCGGCGTGGTGACCGCTCTGTTCGTAGCGCTTCAAATCGTGTCCAACCACGTACAGATGTCCTACTACTTCCTCTTCGTCATGCTCTTCTTGGCCATTGCCTACGGCGTGCAAGCATGGCGCACGCGGACGATGCCGCAATTCATCAAAGCGACGGCCGTGTTGGTCGTGGCCGGGCTGGTGGGCGTAGCCGTCAATCTGTCCAATCTATATCACACTTATACTTATAGCAAGGAGACCATGCGCGGCAAGAGCGAACTGGTACAGACGGGCGATGCCGCCCAACAAACCAGCGGAGGCTTGGATCGCGACTACATCACGCAATGGAGCTATGGCATCGACGAGACGTGGACGCTGCTTGTACCTAACTATAAGGGCGGCGCATCCGTCCCCCTCTCCGCCAGCAGCACTGCTATGGAGAAAGCCAACCCAATGTATGCGGGACTTTATGGCCAACTGACACAGTATTTTGGCGACCAGCCCATGACTTCAGGCCCCGTCTATGTGGGCGCTTTCGTGCTCTTCCTTTTCTTGCTGGGCTGCTTCTTGGTGAAAGGACCGCTGAAGTGGGCGTTGTTGGGCGCCACGGTGTTCTCCATCCTGCTGTCGTGGGGTAAGAATATGATGTGGCTGACGGACTTGTTCATCGACTACATGCCGATGTACGACAAGTTCCGTGCAGTTTCTTCCATCCTGGTCATCGCCGAGTTCACCATTCCATTGCTGGCCATACTGGCGTTGGTACGCTTGCTGCAAGAACCCGGTTTGTTGCGCAAGTATTGGAAACAGACAGCGTTTTGCTTGCTGCTGACCGCCGGCATAAGCCTTTGGATGGCTGTCCCCGGTACGCCCTCGCCCACGGACTACATACCTGCCCAAGAGATGCAGATGCTGCAAAACGCTGCCGACCAAGGCTACTTGCCCGCCCAAGAGTTGCCCGGCATCTTGGCCAACCTGGCGGAAGTCCGCGCCGCTCTAGTGCAGGCCGACGCCTTACGCAGTTTCCTGATCATCGCCGTAGGTATGCTGTTGCTGTTGCTTTATGCCGGCGGACGGTTGCGCCGCTCGTTCACGTTGGGAGGCATTGCCGTGCTGTGCCTCATCGACATGTGGGGCGTCAACAAGCGATACCTCAACGATGCCCAATTCGTGCCTGCCACAACCCAGACGGATACATTCGCCCAAACGGCAGCAGACAAGTTCATCCTGCAAGACAAGGATGCGGACTACCGCGTACTGAACTTGGCCACGAACACTTTCAATGAAAACAACACTTCTTATTGGCACAAAAGCATCGGCGGATACCATGCCGCCAAACTGCGCCGTTACCAAGAACTGATAGACCACCACATCGCGCCCGAAATGGGAACCCTCTACCGCGACATCATCGCCGCTGGCGGGGAGATGGACAGCATAGATGCCGCCCGGTATCCTGTATTGAACATGCTGAACGCACGCTACGTCATCTTGCCCGGAGCCGAACAGGGACAAACCATCCCACTGCGTAACCCGCACGCTTTAGGGAACGCCTGGTTTGTGAGCCAAGTGCAATATGTGGGAAATGCCAACGAAGAGATTGAAGCCCTCGGCACGTTGAAACCAGCCGAAACAGCCGTCGTGGACCGCCAATTCGGCGAAGCCCTGCAAGGCATGGAGCAGGCGCACAAAGACAGTCTGAGCGTCATCCGCCTGACAACCTACGAGCCTAACCGCGTCGTCTACGAAACAGACAACGCGGGCGACGGCGTGGCCGTTTTCTCAGAAATCTACTATCCCGACGGATGGCAAGTCAGCATTGACGGGAAGGAAGCCCCCTTGGCACGCGCCAACTACGTGCTCCGCGCCCTTTATGTCCCCACCGGGCAACACACCATCGAGATGCGCTTCGACCCGCAAAGCCTGCACGTCACCGAAGGCATTGCCTACGCCGGCCTGTCATTGCTGGTCATCGGCGCGCTGACGGCCGTCGGCTTGGGATGCTACAGGCGCAGGAAACAGGCATAAACACTAAAAACGGTACGTCCCCGCCAAGCCCAGCACGTGTGTGCCCTTGGCGGGGGCATCTTGATAGAGATAGAACACGTCGCCCGTCCAACCCTCGCCCAAGGGGAAAGCTGCCCCGCCCCGATAGCGCGTGCGGGCCAGGCGGAAACCATCCCCCACGAACAGGCTGTTGAACGTCTCCACCGAAACATAAGGTTCCACCCCGCCGCGCAACAACGGACAAGCCAACCGCAACCGCTGCCGCAACAACATCTCGCGGAAGCCGTCCCGCGCCAAGGTATGCTCGTACTTCTCGCGCAACGACACGTCCAGCCAACGGCACAAACGGGTCGAGAACGTAGCACGCAGGCGGTAGCAATGATAGAAAATCCACCCCTGCTCGTCCAAGTTATTGTAAGAAAGTTCGTAGTTAGTGCCCAACGAGAGCCATGGACGCACCTGCCGCGCCACCGCAAGATACAGCACCGCGCAATCCGTCCGCCGGATGCGGTCCTTGGTACGCCACTCCAACAAGCCATCCAACTCCAAGCCTGCCTTCTTCCAATCGTAAACCACCTCCACACTCGTCCAAGTGGCCAAATCCTGTTGCTGCGCGGCCGCCTCTCGCATCGGCCAGGCAAGGAGGACAGTCGCAACCGCCCCAAGCAATAATTTTCTCTTCATGATATTATGTTTGTCTGTGGTATATTCAAGGGGGCAAAGATACAAAAGTTTTGCCATATCTCCAACAAGACAAAGCCATCCACCCGTAGCGGCCCAACGCCCGCAACCGCGCACTCAAAGATTGGATAAGTCGCTTAAAATCAGTGGATAGGAGCGATATATCCGCAACGAACAGGCGATATATCCGCAGCAAGCGGGCGATATATCCGCAACAAACGGACGATCTATCCGCTGCAAAGAGGCAATCTATGCGCTGCAAAGAGGCGACCTATGTATCGCAAAGAGGGCATGAATGCGGCTGCATACGTCAGTCGAACAACTCTTTCAGCACCTCCAAGGATTTCAAGGGCGGCAAGTCCGGCAAGTGGAGGCGGTAATAAGCCAAGATGACGTCCAAGCAACGGGCACGCTCGGCACGGTTCATCCGGAAGAGGCGCATCGTCTCGTAATTCATCCGCATCAGGCGCCGGAGGCGGGCAGCCTCTTCAGGAATAATATAGTCCGCGTGCGTGCGGGGGCGCGCGGGCGTGAAGCAGGCACTCCGAAGGTCAAAGCAATCTCCCTCGGCATATCCATCCAGATTAGGAGACAAACCCAAGAAGCGCGCCAAGCGCATCAGGAAAACCAAATGAAAGTTGGCAAATCCCGCGCGGCACCCGTCCAGCCACATCATCGAATAGCGCAAGAAGGCAAAGAGCGGCCTGTTCTCCGCCTCCTCGCGCAAGGAGCGGTAAAGGAATTCGGCCAAGAACAGCGCAATGGCAGACTTGCGCGGGTCGTAAGGCAAGGAAGCGAAGGGATAGGCGGATTTGGCTTCGCGCACACGATAGACGGTAGCTGTGGGGCGGAAGTCCGCTTCCAGCTCCACCAGCGCGGGCGGCTGAAACAAGACCGATCGTACCGCCGAACGCTTGGCGCGCGACACGGGCACCACAAACGAAGCGCGCCCGACTTCTTCCGTATAGACAGTGGCCATCATCGCCGTATCCTTATACTTGACCGTGTACAACACGATTCCCGTCACCTTTTGCAGCATCTTTTTCTCCTTTAAATAGGGCTTTGCAGCCGATTTATGGGGACAAAACTACAAAAAAGACCGCTCAAACGAAGAATTTAAAGAAAAAAACGAGTTTTTTTTCAAGAATCCTTTGCCAATTCAAAAATAGTCTCTATCTTTGCACCCGCAAACGAAAGGAAAACGCTTGCAACGAGCGGAAACGTTCAACAAGGCCGGCCCCTTCGTCTATCGGTTAGGACGCAAGATTTTCATTCTTGAAAGGGGGGTTCGATTCCCCCAGGGGCTACAAAATAAAAAATAAACGAATTAAAACAGATTAGTCGAAATGGCAAATCACAAATCATCACTGAAAAGAATCAGACAGGAAGAGAAGAGAAGACTTCACAACAGATATTATGCCAAGACCATGCGTAATGCTGTTCGCAAGCTTCGCGCTACTACGGAGAAAACAGCCGCCGCAGCCATGCTCCCGGGTGTAACCAAGTTGCTGGATAAATTGGCCAAGAAGCACATCATCCACAGAAACAAGGCGAACAACCTGAAGTCTAAATTGGCTCTCCACATCAACAAGCTGGCTTAAACAGACGATTTAAGATTCAAAGATAGACAGGTTGGATTTTCTACGGAAAGTCCAACCTTTTTTGCATCCGCCAACATCGGCGGCTATCGTCAAAAAAGCGTTGAACAAGCGCATTTTATCCCCCGTTTTCGCACGTTATCTCAGAGATTTTCACTACTTTTGCTCTGTTATTTGGAAATAGGTTTAGTTTATGACAGAAGAAGAAAAGATAATGGGCGAGAACAACTATTCGGCCAGCAATATCCAAGTCCTCGAAGGCTTGGAAGCCGTGCGCAAGCGTCCCGCCATGTACATCGGAGACATCAGTGAGAACGGCCTGCACCACTTGGTTTACGAAGTGGTGGACAACTCTATAGACGAGGCAATGGCCGGCTACTGCGACCACATCGAAGTGACCATCAATGCCGACAACTCCATTACCGTCCAAGACAACGGCCGCGGTATCCCCGTGGACTTCCACGAGAAAGAAAAGAAATCGGCCTTGGAAGTCGTAATGACCGTGCTCCATGCCGGCGGCAAGTTCGACAAGGGATCGTACAAAGTGTCAGGCGGCTTGCACGGCGTGGGCGTATCGTGCGTCAACGCCCTTTCCACGCACATGACCACGCAAGTTTTCCGCAACGGCAAAATCTACCAACAGGAATACGCCTGCGGCAAACCGCTCTACGCGGTGAAAGAAGTAGGCACGTGCGACGCGGGATTCACCGGCACCAAGCAGACCTTCTGGCCGGACGGCAGCATCTTCACCACCACCGAATACAAGTATGCCACGCTGGAGAACCGCCTGCGCGAACTGGCCTACCTCAACAAAGGCATCCGCATCACCCTGACCGACCTGCGCCAGACGGACGAGGACGGCAAACCCGTTGTAGAAACCTTCCACTCGGAAGAAGGGGTAAAGGAGTTCGTCCGCTACTTGAACAGCAACAACACGCCCCTCTTCAACGACGTCATCTACCTGAACACGGAGAAGGCCGGCGTACCCATCGAATGCGCCATCATGTATAACACGGGCTACCGCGAAAACCTCCACTCCTACGTCAACAACATCAATACGAAAGAAGGCGGCACGCACGAAGCAGGCTTCCGTTCGGCCCTGACGCGCGTCTTGAAAAAATATGCCGACGACAATTGCGCCAAAGCATTGGAAAAAGCCAAGGTGGAAATCAGCGGCGAGGACTTCCGCGAGGGATTGATTGCCGTCATCTCCGTCAAAGTGGCCGAACCCCAGTTTGAAGGACAAACGAAGACGAAACTTGGAAACAACGAAGTCAGCGGAGCCGTCAACCAAGCCGTGGGCGAAGCCCTCACCAACTACCTGGAAGAGCACCCGAAGGAAGCCAAGCTGATTGTGGACAAAGTGCTGTTGGCCGCCACCGCCCGCGTGGCTGCAAGAAAGGCGCGCGAATCGGTGCAACGCAAGTCGCCCATGGCCGGCGGCGGGCTGCCCGGCAAACTGGCCGACTGCTCCAGCAAAGACCCGGAAGAATGCGAACTCTTCCTGGTGGAGGGCGACTCGGCCGGCGGCTCGGCCAAACAAGGGCGCAACCGTGCCTATCAAGCCATCCTGCCCCTGCGAGGCAAAATCCTGAACGTGGAAAAAGCCATGTGGCACAAAGCCTTCGAGAGCGACGAGGTGAACAACATCATCCAAGCGCTGGGCATACGCTTCGGCGTGAACGGCGAAGAAAGCAAGGAAGCCAACATCGACAAGCTGCGCTACAAGAAGATTATCATCATGACCGATGCCGACGTCGATGGCTCGCACATCGACACGCTGATCATGACGCTTTTCTTCCGCTACTTCCCCCAAGTCATCGAGCAAGGCTATCTTTATATAGCCACCCCGCCCCTCTATCTATGCACCAAAGGCAAGGTGAAGGAATACTGCTGGAACGACCAGCAACGCCAACGCTTCATCGATACCTACGGCGGAGGCTCGGAAAACGCCATTCATACGCAACGCTACAAAGGTTTGGGCGAAATGAATCCGGAGCAACTGTGGGAAACCACCATGAATCCCGACAACCGCATGCTGAAGCAGGTGACCATAGAGAATGCCGCCGCCACGGACTATATCTTCTCCATGCTGATGGGCGAAGACGTGGGCCCGCGCCGCGAATTCATCGAAAAGAACGCCACCTACGCCAACATCGACGCATAAAACCCAGGGGAACGACTTAACTATAACTCGTGTCTTACAAATAACTACGCCGGACGGAAAGTTCCCCCCGCCCGGCGTTTTTCTTTCAGCACGCCCGCCGATGGAATGAATCGAGCGAATAACATATAAAAGAATCTAAACAAAATATAAATTAAGCTGTAAACAACCAATACACGCATCTTACTCATTTCCATCCTGACCGCTTCCGGATAGACAAATCACTCTTTCCAGATAGGCCCGAAAAGAGACAGATAAGAGAGGGATAAGAGAGGGATAACCTGACTTTGACAATGCGTCACCCTGCCCGATTTTTGTCGTGGTCTAATGCATCCAGTAATGGTTTGATAGCCTCCT
>CALUOW010000093.1 GCA_944322365.1 uncultured Bacteroides sp. | reverse complement strand
GGAAAGGAGAAACACTCTTCAAGAATTAAAACTCAAAAATTAAACAAGCTCCTAACCTTCAGAACTATATTTCAACGTCGACATCTCGGCACGAGCCATGCTCAGGGAGACAGCAGCCCCCTCACAATCTGCTCCCATAGGCGGGTTTCGTTTACGAACAATCAGTTTTACTTTTTTTACTATTGGGAAATCTGCAAAGATGCGCGTCGCAATGCGCCCGGCCACGTGCTCCAACAAGCGCGAGGGAATGGCCATCTCCTGCCTCACTGCCTCGAACACGACAGCATAGTTCACCGTGTCCGCCACGTCATCCGTCTGCATGGCGCGACGTAGATCGACTGCGAGACGGAGGCTTACGACATATTCATTACCCACGCGCCGCTCTTGCTCCCCCACCCCGTGGTAAGCATAGAAACGCAGGGAGTCCAATTGGATAAATGTCTTCATAAGTAAGCATGAGTTTTATTTTGCACACAAATAACACGGACAAAACAGATGCACAGATTAATCATATAAACCACATCTGTGGTCATCTTGTAAGCATCTGTGTCATCTGTGTGCCATTAAAATCACCCGCAGCGCGATGCCCCGCAAGACTTGCAAATCAAGCAGCCCTCTTGGTAAACGAGCTTGCCGCCACAGTTAGGGCAACGTTGTCCTGTGGCTTCCTCGCCGTCGGTCACATACTTCTTCAGGGCGCGCTCCACACCGTTCTTCCACGAATTAATTGACTCATTTCCAAGAGTCAACGAACTAACAAGTTTGATGACTTGCTCGATGGGCATACGGTATCTCAACACACCGCTTATCAACTTAGCATAATTCCAATACTCAGGGTTGAACTTCTCGGACAGTCCCTCAATCGTCACCTTATAGCCGCGCTTATTGGTGAAGGTAAAATCGTAGTGCTTACGCCCGTCGTCATCATAGTTCTTGACAATAAATCCCGTCGTCACGCTCTTTGGCAACACAATGCCCTCGTCCTCGTCAAGCACACCTGTAAAGATTTCATACGGATGTCCGTCAAGCAGCCCGACGAAAGCCACCCACTTCTCGCGATTATTTTGGAAGCGCACCACCTCCGCTTCGAGCGTCTTGGGGCGTTTCTCCACCACCTTGGGGGGCTGGCACGGTGGAAGTCCATCCTTTTTATCATCCTTTTTCGTCGACAACAGCACGCCGCTGCGCGATCCTTCGCGATAGACCGTGCAACCCTTGCAGCCGCTGCGCCACGCTTCAATATAAAGGTTGTTTACCAAATCCTCGCTCACGTCGGCAGGCAAGTTGATAGTGACCGATATGCTGTGGTCCACCCAACGCTGCACACGCCCTTGCATCCTCACTTTCATCAGCCAATCCACGTCCGCGCTCGTAGCCTTATAATAAGGTGATTCCTCCACGAGTTTGTCAATCTCTTCTTGCGAATATTTACGCGCAGGGTCGTATCCCTTGGCTTGCATCCATGTCACGAACTTTGGATGGAATACGATATATTCCTCGAAAGCGTCTCCCACCTCGTCAATGTAGTCTATGTGCACGTTGGTGTCATTTGGGTTTACCTTCCTGCGACGTTTATACACAGGCAAGAACACTGGCTCGATGCCGCTCGTCGTCTGCGTCATCAGCGACACCGTGCCCGTGGGTGCAATGGTAAGGCACGCAATGTTACGCCGCCCATGCCGCTTCATTTCCTCATAAAGTTCGGGGTCTGCCTCGCGCAGGCGATTGATAAAAGGGTTCGACTTTTCGCGCTCGGTATCATATACTTCGAAGGCTCCGCGTTCCTTGGCCATCTCCACAGACGAACGATAGGCGCTCAAGGCAATGGCACGATGCACACGCTCACTCATCTCTGTGGCTTCCTCCGTACCATAGCGCAGTCCGAGGGCGGCCAGCATATCGCCTTCAGCCGTGATACCCACGCCCGTGCGTCGTCCTTGTCCGCTCTTCTTGTAAATCTTCTCCCACAAGCGGCGTTCCGTGTATTTCACTTCATCGTTCTCTGGGTCAGAATCAATCTTCTCAATGATTTTCTCAATCTTCTCCAGCTCCAAGTCGATGATATCATCCATAATGCGCTGGGCACAACGCACGTGCTTCTCGAACAGCTCGAAGTCAAAGTAGGCATTCTCCTCGAAAGGATTCACCACATAGCTATACAGGTTGATGGCCAGCAATCGGCACGAGTCGTAGGGGCAGAGGGGGATTTCGCCGCACGGGTTTGTAGAAACCGTTCTGAATCCCAAGTCGGCATAACAGTCGGGTACGCTTTCGCGCAGAATGGTATCCCAGAAAAGCACGCCAGGTTCTGCTGATTTCCACGCGTTGTGTATGATTTTCTTCCACAACGCCGAAGCATCGATTTCTTTCTGCACCTTGGGTTCCATAGCATCGATGGGAAACTGCTGCGTGTAGGGCTTTCCCTCGATGGCAGCCAGCATGAAGTCGTCGTCAATCTTGACACTGACATTCGCGCCCGTCACCTTTCCCTCGGTCATCTTGGCATCGATGAAGGCTTCACTATCAGGATGCTTTATCGACACACTAAGCATCAGCGCGCCCCTTCGCCCGTCTTGCGCCACCTCGCGCGTGGAGTTGGAGAAGCGTTCCATGAAAGGCACCAGGCCTGTGCTGGTCAAGGCAGAGTTCTTGACAGGGCTTCCTTTGGGACGGATGTGTGAGAGGTCATGCCCCACGCCTCCGCGACGCTTCATCAACTGCACCTGCTCTTCGTCAATCTTGAAGATGGCCCCGTAGCTGTCTGCCGCGCCGTCAATGCCAATAACAAAGCAATTGGAAAGCGAGGCCACTTGATGGTCGTTGCCAATGCCAGTCATGGGCGACCCCTGCGGCACGATGTAGCGGAAGTGATCCAACAGCCCGAACAACTCGTCGGCCGACAACGGATTGGGATACTTGCCCTCGATGCGCGCCACCTCGTTGGCAATGCGCCAGTGCATGTCTTCGGGTGACTTTTCGTAAATATTTCCAAACGAGTCTTTCACCGCGTACTTGTTGACCCAAACGCGGGCAGCCAATTCGTCGCCTTGGAAGTATCGAAGAGACGCTTCGTAGGCTTCTTCGTAAGTGTACGTTTTCTTTTCCATATTATAAGTCAGATATGATGGTCGTTTTAAAAAGTTGTAGTAGAAGTTTTTCTTTTCGCCAATTCGCGTATCAATCACCGAATGCCGTTGCAAAGCTAAGCAATGTCTGCTAACCAACCAAATAAAACGATATGTTTTTCCGCATGTTTTGGAAAGTTTTCCATTCCAACAATCCAACATGTTAATAATCAGGTATTTGAAAAATATTTAATGCCAATAAGTTTTCCAAAACAGTAAACTTTCCATCTTATCTACATGAATTACAGTTATTACAGTTTACAGTTTGAATTGCGCATTATTTCGAGATAACAGACACTTTTTTCCAAATCTTTTCCTTATATTTGTCCCCAAATCGAAACATTATGAACAAAATGAAACAACGAAGAACGATTCGGAAATACCAATCGCGGGACATTTCCGATGATTTATTGAACGATTTGCTTGCCACCGCGTGCCGTGCCTCGACGTGCGGCAACATGCAGTGCTACAGCATTGTGGCAACACGTAGTGCCGAAGGGAAAGCCGCCTTGGCTCCTGCCCACTTCCACCAGCCGATGGTGACGCAAGCCCCCGTGGTGCTGACTTTCTGCATCGACCTGCACCGTTTTACCCGATGGTGCGAACTGCGCCGCGCCACACCTGGTTACAACAACTTCGAGTGGTTCGTAACTGGATCTGTAGACGCGTTGCTTGTAGCGCAGAGTTTCTGCACGGCCGCCGAAGAGGCAGGCTTAGGCATCTGCTACTTGGGCACCACTACGTTCAATCCACAAGCCATCATCGACGCGCTGCACTTGCCGCCGCTCGTCTTCCCCATCACCACCGTCACCGTGGGTTGGCCCGACGAAGAACCTGCGCTGACTGACCGCCTTCCGTTGGAGGCCGTAGTGCACCAAGAGACGTATCACGATTATACACCGTCGGACATTGACCGCTTCTACGCCTACAAGGAATCCTTGCAAGAAAACCTCCAATTCATTGCAGAAAACGGGAAAGAGACGCTTGCCCAAGTCTTTACAGACGTGCGCTATACGAAAAAAGATAGCGAAGAAATGTCAAAATCCTTATATGAAGCCATGAAGCGGCAAGGTTTCTAATCTTTATCCTACGCCCGACGATAGCGGGGGAGCGGGTGGCAAATGACTTATTGCCTCAGTTCCCTCACTATCTCATCCAACTCCGCGCTGAAAACCTTGTCCACCTCCTTTTGCTCCTTGACCGTCTTGCAGGCATAGAGCACCGTAGCATGATCCTTCCCCCCTATGAGCGAACCTATCTTATTGGCAGACAGTTCCGTATGACTCTTGGCAAGGAACATGGAAATCTGCCGTGCCTGCACGACGTCGCGTTTGCGGCTCTTGCTCTGTATGGCAGAGGGCTCCAGTCCGTAGTGCGCGCAGACGGTGCGTATGATGCTTTCCACAGTGATGGGCTTGTTTTCGTTGTGGGACACCTTCTTGACAATGCGTTGCGCCAAGTCCAAGTCCACTTCGCGGTTATAGACAGTGCTGTGCGCCATGATGGAAATGACGATACCCTCCAAATCGCGCACGCTATCTCCCACGTTTTCAGCAATATAATCTATAACCTCGGAGGGAAATTGAAGGCCGTCCCGACAGATTTTGTTGCGCAGGATGTTGCGCCGCAATTCCACCGTAGGCTTCTCCAATTCGGCCACCATGCCCCATTTGAAACGGGTAATAAGCCGCTCTTCCATGCCTTGCAGCAACGCGGGCGAACGGTCGGATGTCAAGATAAGTTGCTTGCCATTCTGATGCAGATGGTTGAAAATGTGGAAGAAGGTATTCTGCGTCTTCGTCACACCTGCAAACTCTTGTATGTCGTCGATGATAAGCACATCGATGGTTTGGTAAAAATTGATAAAGTCATTCACCGTATTGTTGCGCACGGAGTCGGTGTATTGCACTTGAAAGAGGTGTGCGGACACGTATAGCACGCGCTTGTCGGGATACAACTCCTTGATGCGCGTACCGATGGCATTGACCAAGTGCGTCTTGCCCACGCCCGACGCGCCGTAGAAGAAGAGGGGGTTGAAGATAGTCTTGGCAGGATTGAGCGCCACGGCTTCGGCCACGCTGCGCGAGAGTTTGTTGCTTTCGCCCTCGATGAACGTCTCGAAGTTATAATCCCCCTTGAGGTGCGAATCCAACTCGACGATTTGGGGTTGGCGGGGCACTTCCTTCACTTGCTTTTGGGGGACAGGAGACGTGGGGGCACTGCCTGTATGGGTAGGCAAAGGCACCGACGTGGGCGGATTGTTGACCACCATCACGTTGTACATCAATTGGGTAGCCTCGCCGAAGACTTTGTGTATGGTGGGCTTGAGCAAGTTGATGAACTGCTCTTCCAAAAACTCATAAAAGAACTGGCTTGGCACTTGCAGCACCAAGGTCTTGTCCTCATATTTCAAGGGTTTTATGGGGATGAACCACGTCTTGTAGGTTTGCGCAGGCACATTATCTCGAATGATTTCGAGGCAACGATTCCACATCCCGACATAATTCTGTTCACTCATACGGCTGATTGCTACTTTTTCGATTTAAGCTAACTTCTGCTTCTAACTTCTACAATGCAAAAGTCGCAATCTTATTCGAGAAAAACAAATCGCTTTTTTCTTGCTTTTTTCGCGGAAACAATAAGCTATTTACTTTCAGCCACTTATGAATCGCGCAAAGAAGCACTGCAAAAAACACATTTGCATTTATCCAACCACCTGGTTATCAACGAATTGAACCTGACCAAACAGAGGCATCCCCCACCCTCCGTCTATTGCAAAGGGAGTGATTGAAGGCTGAATATGCCTTTGTTGCGCCTACTTCCATACAATGTACGAAGCACTGTTTTATTTAGACAATATCTAAATAGACACATTCTCCCTTATTTATCCTTCTTGCCAAAGAGCGAGAAGTGGACGTAGCGTTTCGGGTGCAATCTGAGGTCTTCCAAGAGACTGGCGGCATTGGCCGTGGTAGCACTCAGGTTGTTGTAGAGAGTGGGGTCGTTGAGCAAGAGGCCAACGGTATTGTCCTTGCGCCCCAACTTGTCTGTAATCATTTTTACATTGGCTAGGGTGGAATCAACCTTTTGCATGGCGGCGGCATAATCTATCTGTTTGAGGTTGCCCGAAATGGTGGCAAAATTGTCGCCTATGGTGTTGAGCTTTCCCGTCAGCTGGGGGATGTCGTTTGTCATCAAGGAATTGAGTTGACGGCTTGTGGCAGAGAGGTTGGCCGTGAGGTTCTCTACGTTGTGCAAGGTGGCAGGCAAGGCAGGATCGGCCAGCAAAGTGTTGAGCGACCCCATGATGGAATCGAGCTTGGGCAACATCTTCTCCAATTGGGGGACAAGGGCACCCACTTGCCCCATCATCCCGTTGTTCAGATTGCCGGGGATGGTGTCTCCCGTCTGGTATCTCTCACGGGGATTGTTGGCCAACAAGAGGTTCATACGCACGCCTCCCAGCATTTCGGCGGCCAGCTCGGCACTGCTTCCTTTGGGAATGCGGAGGTCCGGCTCCACGTCAATCTCCGCCACCACGTTTCCGGGGCGTTCGTAGTCGTAGTAGAGTTCGCGCACGATGCCCACACGGAATCCGTCGGCAAAAACAGGGCTGGATTTGGTCAACCCGTTGATATTTTCGAACTTGACGTAAAAATAGCTCGATGGTTTGAAAAGGTGTATGCCTTTCAGGTAATTGATGCCGTATATCAATATGCACAGGGCAATGATACCGGCAATTCCTATCCTGACTTCTTTGGTAAAAAACTTCTTCGCATTCATAACGTATGTCTTTTTGATATGTTTCGTATATTAAAGTTTACCTGCTCTGCTTAAATTCGCGGATGGCTTGGTGGATGTCCATCTTCTCCCCGTCCTTGAAAGCAATGACGAAGGCCCCTTCGAACTTGGAGGCCACGCTTCGCCTGAGACGCAATATTTGGTTATAGTCCTCCGAAGCCCCGTAGGTGTATTTATACAAGCCGCCCTCTTGGTAGTGCTCCACCCCCTTCAGCCCCTTCAAGCGCCGGTCGTTGTCCTTCAGCAACTCGGTAGAGGCAAAAATCTGCACCTTGAACATGGGCGCGACATTCCTTCGGCGAGTCGCTGCCTCGTCGAGGACTTGGCCTTGCCTTTCCGAGGACGTGTCGGCGGATGCCCTATAGGCTTGTCCCGCTTGTCTGCCCCTTTGTTCGTCCTTGTAGATGCGGAAGGCTCGGAAGATGCCGTCGGCCAAAGTGTTGACGCCGTTCGCCGTGTTGAGGTAACGCTCTTCTTCGGGGGTGGAAATGAAGCCCAACTCCACCAAAATGCTGGGCATGGCACTGGCTTTCAATACCAAGAATCCCGCTTGATGCACGCCCCGATCCACCCGTTTGCAAGTCTGGCGGAATTGTTCCTGCACCAGCGAAGCCAAGTGTACGCTTTGCTCCATATACTTGTCTTGCATGAACTCGAAGATGATGTACGATTCGGCCGAGTTGGGGTTGAAGCCCGCATAGCGCGTCTTATAATCGTCTTCGTAAAGGATGACGGAGTTTTCGCGTTGCGCCACCTCCAGGTTTGCTTGCGACTTGGCCAAACCCAGCGTCCATGTAGAAGCCCCCTTGGTGGTATGATTCTTGGCCAATGAGTTGGTATGAATAGAGATAAAAAGGTCGGCTTTGGCATCGTTGGCAATCTGCGCGCGACGATCCAAAGGGATAAACACATCGCGACGGCGGGTGTAAACCACCTTCACGTCTGGACATTGGCTTTCCACCAACTCGCCCAGCCTCATGGCCACTTTCAAGTTGATGTTCTTCTCTTTAGAGATGCGGCCTATGGCACCCGGATCATGCCCGCCGTGCCCTGCGTCGATGACGAGCACAAATTTCCCTTCCTCTGCCCGCAATGGAGAAAAAGGCAAGGCTAGGCATCCCAAGATGATGCCTATATATAATATGTATAACCTGTTCCGCTTCATATAAGAAAAGTCGGTGCAAATTTAATGGAATTTTGTAGAAAACTCGTGCACCGACTTTAAGTTTTATATTTTTTCTGCTTATTGGAACAGATTTAGGGCAAATGAGAGGAAAGCCAATATCCCGGTCAAATCAGATGGATATGATGTTCCCGGCACTTTTGGCGCATGTCATCTGGCCAAATGCTAGCTTGGATTTCGCCAATATGCGCTTTCCTGAGATAGAACATGCAGAGGCGAGACTGCCCAATACCTCCTCCGATGGACAAGGGAAGCGTATCGTTCATCAGACGTTTGTGGAAATACAAATCCAACCTGCTCTCTTCGCCTTCCAACTCAAGTTGGCGCACCAATGCCTCCTTATTCACACGGATACCCATCGACGAAAGTTCGATGCTGCGTTGCAATACGTCATCCCACAAAAGCAAATCTCCATTCAATCCCGGCAAATCGTTCAATCCCGGCGTAGTATAATCATCATAATCCGGCGCACGCCCGTCATGTTTCTTCCCATCGCCCAACTTGCATCCGATGCCAATGACAAATACGGCGCCATATTTTTTAGTAATGGCATGTTCGCGGCACTTGGGTTCCAAATTCGGATAAAGCTGGCGCAACTCTTCGGCATGAATGAAATGCAGTTTGGATGGCAGACAAGGTTTGATTTGCGGATACATCTCATACACCATATACTCCGTGCGAACCATGGCTGCATAGATGCGCGTCACGATTTCTTTCAAGAACTCCACATTTCGGTCTTCGGAAGTGATGACCCGCTCCCAATCCCATTGGTCGACGTAAAGAGAATGCAAGTTGCCCAACTCCTCATCCGCCCGGATGGCATTCATATCCGTATAGATACCATATCCCGGCTCTATATGGTAATCGGCCAAAGTGAGGCGCTTCCATTTGGCCAACGAATGCACCACCTCGGCTTGCGCGTCACCCAAATCCTTGATAGGAAATGTCACAGGGCGCTCCACACCGTTCAGGTCATCATTAATACCCATCCCCTTCAGCACAAAGAGAGGGGCAGTAACGCGTCTCAGGCGCAATTCAGACGAAAGATTCAGTTGGAAAAACTCCTTTATTTGTTTGATTCCCAACTCTGTTTGTTTCAAATCCAGCAAGGGTTCATATCCTTCGGGGGTTATCAGATAGCTCATAAATCAAAAGTATTATATTAATTTGTCCGGCAAATATAGGAATAATATCAATAAGTGACGCATTTTTTATGAAATAAATGGCAAAGTGATTACAAAAGACTGTATATTCCTCCTATTTTAAAACAAATTAATCTTCCCCTAAGAGCCTGTTTAAATTTTGTTCAGCAACATTCTTATTGCAGCAAGTTTCACCATCTCTTCTGCCGAATCGAACG
>CALUOW010000092.1 GCA_944322365.1 uncultured Bacteroides sp. | reverse complement strand
GTTGATTGCTTTCTTCATTGTCTGTTTTCTCCTTATTATTTAAAGTATTGGTTCGTACATCCGTGGATGGTACGATTGATAATCTTCAATAAATGTTCGCAATTGCCCCATTGAGCGTTCATAGTACGGATGGAACTCAGTTTCAATGCGGGTGAAATCCGGTTCCAGTACGGATGGAACCCGGTTCCAGTACGGATGGAACCCAGTTCCAGTACGGATGGAACCCAGTTCCAGTACGGGTGGAACCCAATCTCAGTGCGGATGTTATGGAGCCTTTTGCGGATGTTTATATTCTCTTTGGCTGAGAGTCTGCTACTTGCAGTGCTTCTCAATCAGAGCCTCCACGTTCGGGTCGCCTAGTTCCTTGGCTTTGGCAAAGGCAGCGCACGCTTCATCCTGCTTCTTAAGCTGGAGGTAGGCTTGCCCCATCAGCCGATAGGCTTCGGCATACTGGGGTTGCACCTTTAGGGCTTCTTGCAGGACGTTCACCGCCTCGTCATAGCGGCCGACACGAATGTTCACGACTGCCAACTCGCCCCGGTAGAGCATTTCTTGCGGATCCAATTCGATGGCGCGGGCCAGGTCGTCCAAGGCGCGTTGAAACTGGCGTCCTTGGATAGCGGCTTGCTCGCGGTAATAATAGAAGACGGCATTCACCTGACCTTTGACGGCATCGAAATAAGCGTCGTAGTCCAACAAAGCCGGGCGCGGCTGCCCTGCATTCAGCAGAGCTTGGGCGCGTGCCAGCAGATAGGGAGCAGCTTCTTCGGTATAAGGCGGGGTGAAGCGGGACACGCAGCTGTCCATCAGCGCGACTATTTCTTGGGCGGGTGCCTTCAGCATCTCCTTGGCCTGCGCGGCACTGAAGAAGGTTGCGGCCGAAGCCAAGTCCGAGCGGTTCACCGTCTCGTAGGCGGCCAGTGCCCCGGCATAATCCTGTTTGAGGTAGAGTATATCGCCCTCCAACTGCACATACACGGGCAGCGGATTGAGGCGAATGGCTTCGCGCACCTCGTCCAGGGCGCGGTCCGGGCTCCAGGCGGCATAGGGCTTTGCGGGGTTAGACAGCAGATAGTTGTAGATGGTCTTGGCGCGGGTATAGCGTACATCGTCTTTCTGGGTAGCTACGTCCAAGGCGCGGTCCAAATCGGCTTCTACCTGTTTCATGGCCTCGTCGTCTTGCGCGGAGGCAAGCCGGTGGGAGGCGCGGCGCAGATAGCCGTCGGCACTCTGGGGGAATTGGGCGATGAAGTCGTCCAGTACTTGCGCGTACTTCTCGGCTGGCAACTGGGCGGACACCATGTAGAGCATCACCAAGGCATCGTCCTCGTCGTCGGGAAGCGCCTTTTTAATGCCTATGCCGGTCAGGGCGTCGTCGGCATAAGACAGTGCGGAGATGCTTTGCGCCAAGGCATAGCGCGCGTCCACGCCATAGCAGACGGTGGCGGTGTCCTGCCCCGAAGACTTCTGCGCCAAGGCAAACACGGTCCCGTCGGCTGTGGCCAAGGGGCAGCTGACCATTTTGTCCTTCAGAGGCAGGGCCAGGGTATAGTAGAGGTAGTCGCCCTCCGCGTGGTCGGCGGCTTGGATGGTGCCTTGGGTGCAGGCGGCGCTCTTCTGCGTGGAGTAGGGCAGCAGATATGCCTGTGCGCCCGCCGCCGGGGGCGTAGTGGCTAGGGGCAGGAAGTTCACTTTCTTGCCCGGAATATCTACGCGGAACTTGACCACGTCGTACATGTCGTCGGCGCCCATGATGCAGAGGACGGGCATCTGTTTGCCTTCGCTGTCGATGGCGACGGCTCTCCGCGCGCCCTTGAAGAGGGAGTAGTCCGAAAGGGCCACGCCGTCTTCGGAGACGAAGAAGCCGTTGCCGGTGTTCAGCAACTTGTCGTCGCGGTCGTAGGTTACGATGGAAAATACGGCACGCTTGGCTTTTTCCGCCCACTTGGGCGCCTGCGCCATTGCCCACTGAGCCAGCCAACAGAGGGCAAGGAAAGTAAAGGTTCTTCTATACATAGCTTATTCTGTCAATCGTTGTTTCACTGCTTCATAAATCAGGATGCCGGCGGCGACGGAGACGTTGAGCGACTCGATGTGCCCCAGCAGGGGGATGCGCACCCACTCGTCGCAGAGGGCGAGGTGGTCGTAGGACACTCCGCGGTCTTCGGCTCCCATGATGATGCACAGCGGCCCGGTGTAGTCGGCCTTGGTGTAGTCGTAGTCGCCCTTCTCGGTGGCTGCGATGATGCGGAAGCCGCTGTCTCGGAGAAAGCGGAGGGTGTCCGCCAGGTTGCGTTCGCGGCAGACGGGGAGTGTGTGGAGGGCGCCCGCCGAGGTCTTGATGGCGTCGGCATTGACCGAAACGCTGTTGGTTGTCGGGATAAGGATGGCGTCTACTGCGGCACATTCGCACGTGCGGGCTATGGCGCCGAAGTTGCGCACGTCGGTGATTCCGTCCAGCATGATGAAGAAGGGCGTCTTGCCTTGCTCGTAGAGGAAGGGGACGAGGTCTTCGGCCTTCTGGTAGGCGACGGCTGCCATGTAGGCGATGACTCCTTGGTGGTTTTTGCGGGTGATGCGGTTGAGCCTTTCCACCGGCACTCTCTGGACGGGGATGTCCGTTCCCTTGAGGGCGGCAAACAGTTCGCGCGCCAAGTCGCCTTGCAGGTCTTTTTTCACTAAGATTTTGTCAATCTCCTTGCCGGCCTGCATGGCTTCCAACACTGCGCGCAGGCCGAATATCATTTCATTTCTGTTGTCTGTCATATACCTTATTTTATAGATTGCACGCGGTCAGCCCCTGTTCAGCAAGGCGCGTGCGTTGTTCAGGGCTGCTTCTGTCAGGGTGGCTCCGCTCAGCATGTGGGCAATCTCTTCCACCCTTTCTTCGTCGGCCAGTTGCCGGATATGGCTGTTGGTTTCGGTCTCGTTGTCGCGCTTGTACACCTTGTAGTGCGTTCGTCCACGGGCTGCAATCTGGGGCAGGTGGGTGATGCTGATGACCTGGCGGTCGTTGTCGGCCATCTCTTGCATGATGTCTGCCATGCGGTCGGCGATCTCGCCCGATACTCCGGTGTCTATTTCGTCGAAAACGATGGTGGGCAACTTCACCGCGCCGGCAATCATCGCCTTCAACGACAGCATGACGCGGGCTATCTCTCCGCCGGATGCCACAGCCGAGATGTTCTGTAACGTCCCGTTCTTATTGGCCGAGAAGAGAAAGGCCACCGTGTCCATGCCATGCGCGCCGGGTTCTTTGCGCTCGCCCGTCTCGACTACGAAGCGCACGTTCGGCATCCCCAGCGGCACCAACCGTTGGGCCATCTGGTTCTCTACTTCGCGGGCTGCCTGCTTGCGCGATTCGGTCAGTTGCGCGGCCTGCCTGCCTACTTCGGCATAAAGTCCGGCGCAGCGTTGCTCCAGCGCGGCCACGTCTTCGTCGGACGAGGTGATGGCGGAGAGGCGGTCGGCATAGTCGTCGCGCAGGCCAATCAGTTCGTCCACGGTGCCGACGCGGTGCTTCTGTTCCAAGGTGTAGAGCAGGTTGAGGCGTCCGTTCACCTCGTCCAGGCGGGCGGGATTGAATTCGACGGACTCTTCGCGGTCGGCCACTTCTTGCAAGATGTCCTTCAATTCTATGTACGAGCTTTCCAAGCGGTCGTGGAGTTCTTGGGCAGGCGCATAGAGCGTCCGCAGGCCGGACAGCGTATGGCTGCAATCCTTCAGGCCGGAGAGCAAGCCCCCCTCGTCGTCGCCCAACGTTTGTCCGACACGGTAAAGCCCGGCCTTGATGTCCTCTGCATGGCTCAGGGTGTCGGCCTCGTGCTCCAGTTCTTCCTGTTCGCCGGGCTTCAGGTTGGCTTCGTCCAACTGCTCCCATTGGAAGCGCACGTAGTCTTCGTCGGCTTTGTCGCGGGCGGCGCGATCCTTCAACTGCTCAAGGTCGGTCACGGCTTGTCTCCATTGCCGGTAGATGCCTTGGTAGGAGGCCAATGCCCGTTCGTTATGAGCCAGGATGTCCAGCACGTTCAGTTGGAAACCCTCCTTGTTCAGCAGCAAGTTCTGGTGCTGGGAATGGATGTCGATGAGCTGTTCGCCCAACTCTTTCATTTGGGCCAACTGGGCGGGGGTATCGTTGATGAATGCACGGCTCTTGCCGGAGGCATATAACTCGCGGCGCAAGATGCACTCGTCTTCATAGTCCAGCTCGGCTTCGTCGAAGAAAGGCTTCAGGTCGTAGCGCGAGATGTCGAAACGTGCCTCGATGATACACTTCGACGCGCCGGTGCGGATGGACTTGACGTCGGCACGTTGGCCCAGTAGTAGCCCGATGGCGCCCAGTATGATGGACTTGCCCGCGCCCGTCTCGCCGGTTATGACGGAGAAGCCCCGTTCGAAGGAGATGTCCAGCCGCTCTATCAGGGCGTAGTTTTGTATGAATAGCGAACGTAACATAAGGCTTGTTCAGGATTTGCGGTTCAATACCTCTGCCAGACGGTCGACGATGTCCCCGGCCACCTCGGCCTTGGATTTCAGGGGGAAGTCCGTCTTTCCCTCCCGGTCTATGAGGCTGATTTTGTTAGTGTCATAGCGGAAACCGGCTCCGGCGTCGTTCAGCGAGTTGAGCACGATGAAGTCCAGGTTCTTCCGCTCGAGTTTGTCTTGGGCATGGTGTGTCTCGTCCGTCGTCTCCAGCGCAAAGCCCACCAAGACTTTCCCGGCGGATGCGCGTTTCCGTTCGCCCAGGGCGGCGGCGATGTCCTTTGTAGGCTTCAGGGGCAGCGAAAAGGCGCCTGTTTGTTCGCGTTTCACTTTCTCCGTGGCAACTTGCGCGGGAGCATAATCGGCCACGGCTGCGGTCAGTATGGCTGCGTCGGCCTCGGCAAAGGCATCCACGGCGGCCTCGTACATCTGTTCGGCAGACTCCACCGCCACTTGCTTGTACAAGGGGAAGTGGGGAGCGGCCTGTATCGGGCCATGCACCAAGATGACTTTGGCTCCGCGTGACGCGCATTCATCGGCCAGGGCGACGCCCATCTTGCCGGTGGAGTAGTTGCCAATGAAGCGGACAGGGTCTATCTTCTCATAAGTGGGGCCGGCGGTCACAAGGATGGTTCGCCCGGTCAAATCCCCTTCGTGGCCGGCAAAGTATTGTTCGAGGTAGAGGATGATGTTGTCTGGCTCTTCCATGCGTCCTTTTCCTACCAGGTGGCTGGCCAACTCGCCCGTGCCCGGTTCGATGATGTGGTTGCCATACGAGCGCAGCTTGTCCAAGTTGGCTTGCGTGGAGGGATGGGCATACATGTCCAAGTCCATGGCGGGCGCTACGAATACAGGCGCCTTGGCCGAGAGGTAGGTAGTCACCAGCATATTGTCGGCTATCCCGTTGGCCATCTTGCCGATGGTCGAGGCGGTGGCGGGCGCGACAATCATGGCGTCGGCCCACAGGCCTAGGTCTACGTGGCTATTCCACGTGCCGTCTCGCTGGGCAAAGAAGTCGCTGATGACGGGCTTGCTGGTCAGGGCAGAGAGGGTGATGGGTGTAATAAATTCTTTGCCGGCAGGGGTAATGACCACCTGCACCTCAGCTCCGCGTTTGACCAAGCCCCGGATGAGGTAACATGCTTTGTAGGCAGCGATGCTTCCGGTGATGCCCAGCACGATTTTCTTTCCGTTCAATACATTAGCCATAGGTGTTATCGCTGGGTCAGTTCGCGCAGACGTATTTTCGTCAGCATCGCTTTGGTATTCAGGGTGAAGTCGCTGCTCAATATCCAACTGTAGTAGCCGGGGTCTTTCTTCAGTACCTCGGCCACGGGCACGCCCTTGTATTTGCCGAAGTTGAAGATTTCCACGCCTTTGTCGTCATAGACCATGCGGCCGGCAAAGTCCACGTTCTTGTTGAAGCTGGAGTAGTCGGACAAGAAAGCCACGTCGTTCTTCAACTCCGGATACTTATCTAGCTGTGCCATCAGCACCTCGTAAGTAGCCCTCGTGTCTGCTTCGGCCGTATGGGCGTCCTCCAGATTCTTGCCGCAATAGAACTTATAGGCGGCGGAGAGGGTGCGTTGCTCCATCTTGTGGAAGATGACTTGCACGTCCACAAACTTGCGGCGGCTCAGGTCGATGTCCACCTCGGCGCGCAGGAACTCTTCGGCTAAGACGGGGATGTCGAAGCGGTTGGAGTTGAAGCCGGCCAAGTCTGCCCCTTCGATGTCGTGGGCGATGTTGCGGGCCACTTCCTTGAACGTGGGGCAGTCCTTCACGTCTTCGTCATAAATGCCATGCACGGCCGATGCCTCCTCAGGGATGTGCATCTCAGGGTTGATGCGCAGGGTCTTGGATTCTTCGTTGCCGTTGGGGTAGACTTTCAGGTAGCAGATTTCGACAATGCGGTCCGTATTGATGTTGGTACCCGTGGTTTCCAAGTCGAAAAACACAATCGGATTCTTCAGATTCAGTTTCATTTCTTTGTTAAGTAACTAACCATATTTAGTTTATACTATAAATAGCTTCACTTCTTCACTCCTTAACTCCTCAAAGATAAATTATCATTGCTAGTCGATAGATGCGCCAAACGGCGTGAAAAGCTCCCTCTTGCCTCGCCGAGGACTTGTGCCTCGCTCGTCGAGACTTTGGCAGGCACTCGCCGAGGACTTGTGGAAGCCAACACCTTGGCGTCTTCAATCGTTAAGCATCATGGGCATCAGCAACATCAAGAGGTCTTCGTTCTCTTCCTGCTCGATAGGGATGATGACGCCGGCGCGCGACGGGTCGGCCAGTTCAATGGAGACTTCGTCGGCCGCGATGTTGTTCAGGATGTCTATCAGGAAAGTAGACTTGAAGCCGATGCTCATGGGATTGCCCGCATACTGGCAAGCCAAGGTCTCTTCGGCCGAAGTAGAGAAGTCGATGTCCTGCGCGGAGATGACCATCAGGTTGTTCTCCATGCGCAACTTGATGAGGCTGCTGGCTTGCGACGAGAAGATGGAGACGCGCTTCAAGGCTCCTATCAGTTGCGTGCGGTCTACCGTGATCTTGTTCGGGTTGTTCTTGGGAATCACAGAGTTGTAGTTAGGATAACGCCCCTCTATCAGGCGGCACACCATGCGGTAGCCCTCCAGCGTGAAGGCGGCATTGCGGTCGTCGAACTCGATGCTGACCTCTCCCTGCTCCTTCGGCAGGATGCTCTTCATCAGGTTGGCCGGTTTCTTGGGCAGGATGAAGGCGGCGCGTTCGCTCCCGTGGGCGGCCAGCGTCTTGCAGCGCACCAGTTTGTGCCCGTCCGAAGCCACCATCGTGATGTCCTCGGTTGTAATGTCAAAGTAGATGCCGTTCATCACCGGCCGCAACTCGTCGTCGGCTGTGGCAAAGATGGCGCGGTTGATGCCGTTGAGCAAGACTTGCGCGTCCATCTCCACCCGGACGGCACCGGCGCCCAGCGTGGCCGGCGTGGGGAACTCGTCGGCATTCTGCCCGACAAGGCTGTACTTGCCATTCTGGTACTGCACGGTCATCTCCAGCGTATCCAGGTTGATGTCAAACGTCAAGGGCTGTTCGGGAATCTCCTTCAAGGCATCCAGCAGCGTGCGGGCCACGATGGCAAAACGGCCGTCGGCATCGTTCTCGACCACCTCCAGCGTGGTCACCATGGTGGTTTCGCTGTCGGACACGGTCACGGACAGCGTCCCGTCTTGCAATTCAAAAAGGAAACAATCCAGAATGGGCAGCGCGTTCTTGGAATTTATCACACGGCTGATGGCCTGCAAATGAGCGGATAGCACCGTACTCGAAACGATAAACTTCATATCTCTTTCTATATTATATGTTTGATTCTTACTCTTTGTTTTTAGCCGGACAAAGTTAGGAAAAGAATTACCTATGACAAAGAAATCCGAAGAAAAAACGCTCGATAATGCGTTGGATATACCCAAAAAATCGTAACTTCGCCGCGTTAATAAAAAAGAGAACAATGGAATTTATAGGAAAAATCATCGCCGTACTCCCCGCAAAAGGCGGAGTATCCAACAGGACAGGCAACGAGTGGAAAGCGCAAGAATACGTCATCGAAGACAGCACTAGCAGCCAATATCCCCGCCGGATGTGCTTCGAAGTGTTTGGCGCCGACCGCATTGCCCAATTCAACATCCAGATGGGGCAAGAACTGAAAGTGTCGTTCGACATCGATGCCAACCAATGGCAAGACCGCTGGTTCAACCGCATCCGCGCTTGGAAGGTGGAGCCTGCCACCGCCGCTGCCGCCTCCCCCATGCAAAGCGCGCCGGTAGTGCCTCCTCCCGCTCCCACGGCTGCTCCCGACTTCCTGCAAGGGGACGAGAAAGACGACTTGCCTTTCTAAGCACAGGCAAAACCAAAACAATGCCCGCCCTCCACAACTTGGGAGAGACGGGCATTGCAAAAAAGAAGAGAGTATTTATTCTAGTTTATTTGTTTTGCCATTCGGGGAATTTTTCAGGCATGTCTTTTTTGGCTTTAACGGCGCGGACTTTGAAACCCATAGCGCGGTCATAGTCATTAGTAGGATTTGCCCAGAATGCATAACCAAAATCTGCCATAAATGCCAATGCTTCGCAGCACCAGCCAATACCTCCTCTAGTCGGATCATTTTTCAATGTCAAGAAACCACCAGGATAGTCTTTAACATCATCAGCAGGTGTTCCATGCATTATTGGACTCAACGTGCTTGCCCAATAGTAATGATATCCATCATCAAAATTACCAGGATTCCATTCACCGGTTCTGTGAGAGTAAAATCCCGTCCTTAAGAAGGTAAGTTCATTTCCATTTTTAAATGTCAGCACAAGTTTACCTTCATCTTCTGCTCCTTTATCATTCACCAATGAAACACTCTCTACCACATTATCGTTAAGTAGTTGATCCCACTCTTCTTGCGTAGGCATTCTCCAACCATTGCCCCACCGCATATTTGCGACATCATCTTCAGGTTCCAACTTCATCAAACCATCTTCCGATGTCCTATCTGGATTTAATGTGTATTTCGTAAGTTTTGCTGTACTTCCATCAAAGTAGCGATAATTGTTATATGTGTATTCAGTCTTTTGAGTATAATTATTGTTGTCCCAATATGTTGCATCATTGGTCTTTGTTATTGTTACTCCATCCACAACAGTACTGAATGATTTACCAACTTCGTCAGCAGGGAATGTTTCCATAAAATTATCTTCTCCCGATGCCGCATGGAAAATCTCTCCCCAAGCATAATATCCCTCAATATCTTCCGTTGCCCAAACAATCGGACTGTCAGGATCCGGGTCTACCCACGGATGATCATCCCCCGGCTCCTCCGGCTGCTCCTCTCCATCCTTGGCGAACTTATACACCCGCACGCCGCTCTGTCCATAAGCAATATAGATATAGGTATTCTTCTTGTCCGCATTGTAGTGTGCGGCCACGAAGTTGGGCGAGTGGCGGAAGTCTGTCTGGTATCCCGTAGTGGCTGCGTCTTTGG
>CALUOW010000091.1 GCA_944322365.1 uncultured Bacteroides sp. | reverse complement strand
CTGACGGGGGAGACTAAAAAAACGCTTAATTATGCAGGAGATTTACTTAATGTCTTTCAACTCCCAACCCAAAGCGCTAGCGCCCAACACGGCGGCATCGGAGTCTTTCAACTCGGACATCAACAATTTGGTCTTGCCACGATAGATGGTCAGGATGTTTTCATCGATAGCCTTCTGGATGGGCTTGAAGATATAGTCGCCAGCCTTGGCCAAACCACCAAAGAGAATGATGGCTTCGGGGCTGGAGAAGGCAATGAAATCCGCAATAGCTTCGCCCAAGATTTGCCCGGTGAATTCGAAGATGTCATTGGCCAATTTATCTCCCTTCACGGCTGCATCATACACATCTTTCGACGTAATGTTTTCGGCCGGGATGGCGCGCAACAAGCTAGGTTCGGTGCGGGCAGCAAGAAATTCGCGGGCCGTGCGGGTGACGCCCGTAGCCGAGCAATAAGTCTCCAAGCAACCTTTGCGACCGCAACCGCATTGGCGTCCGTTTTCGCGACGGATAATGGTATGGCCAAGTTCGCCGGCAAATCCGTCGTGTCCGTACACCATTTGGCCGTTGATGACAATGCCGCTACCTACGCCTGTGCCGAGGGTAATCATGATGAAATCCTTCATGCCACGGGCTGCGCCGTAGGTCATTTCGCCAATGGCGGCGGCGTTGGCGTCGTTAGTCAAGGCCGTGGGGATGCCAAGGCGTTCCTCGAACATGGCGGCCAAGGAAATGACTCCCTTCCACGGCAGGTTGGGAGCGAACTCAATAGTACCATTGTAATAATTGCCGTTGGGCGCGCCGATGCCGATGCCTTTGATCTTGTCTACACCGCCATTGGCCGAGATGAGGGGCAAGAGGTTCTTGCATACGGCATCCACGTATTCGTCTACGTCTGGATAAGCGCCGGTCTTGATGGAACCGCTGGCTATGATGGTTCCGCGCGCGTCTACTATACCAAATACTGTGTTAGTACCACCAATATCAATGCCCACTACATAGGGCTTCTCCATGTTTGAATTCATGATAGATTTTGTTTTTAAAGGGTTATCGTTGATTTTATTGGTTACAAAAATCACAAAACTAATTGAGACCGCAAAATCTTTCTACAAAAAATTTCAATTCTCCTGCAACTTTTCCCCATATGGCTGCGTCTAATAGGAGAAATAACAAGATTACGGACATAAACCAGTACAAAAAGTGATAGACCTAAAAGACATCAACAAGACCTACTACAACGGCGCGCCCCTGCATGTGCTGAAGGGTATCAACCTGCATATCGAGAAAGGGGAATTCGTATCCATCATGGGAGCGTCCGGTTCGGGAAAATCCACCCTGCTTAATATATTAGGTATATTGGACAATTATGACACAGGCGAGTATTATCTCAACGGGACGCTTATCAAAGGACTTAGCGAGAACAAGGCGGCCGAATTGCGAAACAAAATGATTGGCTTCATCTTCCAGTCGTTCAATCTTATTCCTTTCAAGAATGCGGTGGAAAACGTGGCGTTGCCCCTTTTCTACCAAGGCGTGAACCGGAGGAGACGCAATGCCTTGGCCTTGGAGTACCTCGACCGGTTGGGGCTAAAGGAATGGGCGCACCACATGCCCAACGAAATGAGCGGCGGACAGAAGCAACGCGTGGCCATAGCCCGTGCCCTGATTACCCATCCGCAAGTAATCCTGGCAGACGAGCCTACGGGCGCTTTGGACAGCAAGACGTCCGTAGAGGTGATGCAAATCCTCAAGGACCTGCACCAGACGGGCATGACCATCGTAGTGGTGACGCACGAAAGCGGCGTCGCCAACCAGACGGACAAGATTATCCACATCAAGGACGGGGTGATAGGAAGCATCGAGCAAAACTTGAAGCATGACGCTTCGCCCTTCGGTCAGGGAGGACTGATGAAATGATTGACCTTTGGCAAGAAATCTACGGCACTATCAAGCGCAACAAACTCCGCACGTTTCTCACAGGGTTCGCCGTGGCGTGGGGAATCTTCATGCTCATCGTGCTGCTGGGGGCGGGCAACGGCTTGATACATGCCTTCGAAGAAAGCTCGTCCGAGCGGGCGTTGAACTCCATCCGCGTGTATGGCGGATGGACCACCAAGCCCTACGACGGCTTGAAAGAAGGACGTTCCATCGACTTGGACAACCGCGACTTGGAGGACACGGAAACCTACTTCACCGACCGGGTGGAAGAAGCCGGCGCCACCCTCTACCAAGCCTCGACAGACATCAGCTTTGGATCGGAGTATGTCAACCTCTCGCTCAACGGCGTGCATCCCAATTACACGGAAGTGGAGGCGGTGAAGGTGGTGCAAGGCCGCTTCATCAACCAAACGGACATCAAGGAGCGGCGCAAGGTCATCATCCTGCACCGCAAGTCGGCCGACGTGTTGTTTGGCAAAGCGCACGTCGACCCAATCGGCCAATTTGTCAATGCCGGAGGCGTCTCCTACCAAGTGGCGGGCATCTATGGCGATGATGGCAGCAGCGAGCCTAGCAGCGCCTTTATCCCCTTCAGCACCTTGCAAACCATCTATAATAAAGGAAATAAGCTGAACAGCATCACCTTTACCACCAAAGGGCTGGATTCGGAAGAGAGCAACGAGCAATTCGAGGAAGATTATCGGCGCGTCATCGCTTCCAATCACCGCTTCGACCCCACGGACGACGGCGCCATCTGGGTATGGAACCGCTTCACCGACTACCTGCGTGCCATGGGGGCCATGAGCATCCTGCGCACGGCCATCTGGGTCATCGGCATCTTCACGCTGCTGAGCGGCATTGTGGGCGTCAGCAACATCATGCTCATCACCGTGAGGGAACGGACGCACGAGTTCGGCATCCGCAAGGCATTGGGCGCCAAGCCCCGCAGCATCCTGTGGCTCATCATCGTGGAGAGCGTATTCATCACTACCGTCTTCGGATACGTAGGCATGGTGGCGGGCATTGGCGCTACGGAGTGGATGGATGCGGTCTTTGGCAACCAGACGGTCGACACCGGCATGTTCGAGGCCAAGATGTTCAGCAATCCTACGGTGGACATCGGCATTGCCATCCAAGCGACTGTGACCCTCATCATAGCCGGCACGTTGGCCGGATTGTTCCCCGCGCTGAAGGCCGTGAAGATACGTCCCATCGAAGCGCTGAGGGCAGAGTGAACGCAAGGCCTTTCATCATTAACCATTTAACATGAATCACGAATGAAGATTGATAAAGATACATTAGAGGAAATCCTCGTCACCATCACCCGAAACAAAACCCGCAGCTTGCTGACCGCTTTCGGCGTCTTTTGGGGCATCTTCATGCTGGTGGCCCTGAGCGGCGGCGGACGGGGGTTGAAGGAATCGCTGCAGCAGCAGTTCGAAGGCTTTGCCACCAATTCGGGCTTCGTTGTCTCCAACAAGACCAACGAACCCTACAAGGGCTTTCGCAAAGGCCGTTGGTGGGAGTTGGAGATTGACGACGTGGAGCGCGTGGCCAACGTGCCGGGCGTAGCGATGGCCACTCCATCCATTGCCCAATGGGGGAAATCGGCTGTCTACGAGGGCAACAAATACGAGTGCAACGTGCGCGGCCTTTACCCCAATTACGAGCAACTGGAGCACCAAGAGATGCAGTACGGCCGCTTCATCAACGACGTGGACATCAGCGAGGGGCGCAAGGTGTGCGTCATCGGCAAGCGCGTGTACGAAAGCATCTTCAAGGACGGGGGCGACCCGTGCGGCAAGTACGTGCAGGTGGACAGCGTCTATTACCAAGTCATCGGCGTATGTTCGTCCGAAGGCAACGTCAACATCCAAGGCCGCGCGTCCGAAGCTGTCACCCTGCCTTACACCACGATGCAGAAGATGTACAACCTGGGCAAGCGCGTAGAGGTGGTTTGCTTCACCATGCAGCCGGGCGTGAAGGTGAAAGAAGTGAAACCTGAGATAGAGCGCCGCCTGAAGGAAGCCCACTACATCAGCCCGACGGACAAACAGGCGGTGATGATGTTGGATATTGAAGCCATGTTCAGCATGATGGACAATCTGTTGGCAGGTGTCAGCATCCTCACCTGGATGGTGGGCTTGGGGACGTTGCTGGCCGGAGCCATCGGCGTGAGCAATATCATGATGGTCACTGTCAAAGAACGTACCACCGAGATCGGCATCCGCCGCGCCATCGGCGCCCGTCCGCGCGACATCCTGCAACAAATCCTGAGCGAAAGCATGGTGCTGACCACCGTGGCGGGCATGGCAGGCATCTCGTTCGGCGTCTTCATCCTCAACGTGGTGGAGACGGCCGCCAATCCGCCCGGCGTGATGGAGACGCACTACCAGGTGGGCTTCGGCATGGCGGTGGGCACTTGCCTGCTGGTGGCGGCTTTGGGCATATTGGCCGGATTGGCTCCTGCCTATCGTGCCATGGCCATCAAACCGATAGAAGCGATACGTGATGAATAGGCAGACGGGGGAGGAGGCGGGTTCCACCGCCACTGGAACCGGGTTCCACCGCCACTGGAACTGGGTTCCACCGCCACTGGAACTGGGTTCCACCGCCGTTGGAACTGAGTTCCATCGCCGTTGGAACCCCGTTGTAACGCCGGGAGAGTGCAACTCTTTGCAGGCGGAGGCAGAATAGGACAGCAAATTAATAACAATAAACAAGTATAAGAACGTATGAAAACCAAGAAGTATTTGAAAATCGGAATCTTGGTGGCTGTAGCCGCCATCTTCATTTGGACGTTTGTCTTCTTATGGCAAAAGTCACGTCCCGAAATCATTGTCTACAACGTCGTGTCGCCCGAAGTGACCGACTTGGAAAAGACGACCGTGGCCACCGGCAAAGTGGAACCGAGGGACGAAGTCTTGATCAAACCGCAAATATCGGGCATCATCGACGTGCTCTACAAGGAAGCCGGACAGACAGTGAAGAAGGGAGAGGTCATCGCCAAGGTGAAAGTCATCCCCGAACTGGGCACGTTGAACAGCGCCGAGAGCCGCGTGCGCCTGGCCGAAATCAACGGGGCGCAGGCTGAGACGGACTTTGCCCGCCTGGAGTCGCTGTACAAGGACGGCCTCATCAGCAGCGAGGAATACGAGAAAGGGCGCGTCACCGTGCAGCAAGCGCGCGAAGAGTTGCAGGCAGCACGCGACAACCGCGACATCGTGCGCGACGGCATCACGCAGAGCAGCGCCGACATAAGCAGCACACTTATCCGCAGCACCATCGACGGACTGATACTGGACGTGCCGGTCAAGGTGGGAAACAGTGTCATCATGGCCAATACGATGAACGACGGCACCACCATCGCCAGCGTGGCGGACATGAACGACCTTATCTTCCGTGGCAACATCGACGAGACCGAAGTGGGGCGCGTGCACGAGGGCATGCCGGTGAAAATCACTATCGGCGCTTTGCAAGACCTTTCGTTCGAAGCACAACTGGAATACATCTCCCCCAAAGCCACCGAAGCCAACGGCGCCAACCAATTCGAAATCAAAGCCGCGTTGACGGTGCCGGACACGGTGGTCATCCGCTCGGGGTATTCGGCCAACGCCGAAATTGTCTTGGACCATGCCTATCAGACATTGGCTGTGCCCGAAGGAGCCGTGGAGTTCAGCGGCGACAGCACCTTTGTCTACGTCCTGACGGACAGCGTGCCCCAACAGCAGTTTGCCCGCCGCCCCGTACAGGTCGGCATGAGCGACGGCATCCGCATTGCCATCAAAGGCGGCATCACGCAGCAGGACAAGGTGCGCAACGGAGAAATGGAACAATGACACATTATTATATTATATAGTATAATCCAAGAAAGATAATATGAAACGAATGGACAACATATGCCTGGCCGTTGCCGCCCTACTGCTTTGGACAGGCGCGGCACAAGCACAAGAACGCTGGTCGCTGAAGCGTTGCATAGATTATGCCATCGAACACAACATCACCGTCCGCCAAACTGCCAACCAGGCCGAACAAAGCAAAGTGGAAGTCAATACCGCCAAATGGGCGCGCCTGCCGTCGCTCAACGGAAGCGCCGGACAGAGTTGGAACTGGGGACGCACGCAGACGGCGGTGGCCGACGAGGAAACGGGCGAATACAACACCGTCTACGTCAATACGAACAACAACGGCACCAACTTCTCGCTCAGCGCCGGGGTACCCATCTTCACAGGCCTACAGCTACCCAACGAATACGCCTTGGCCAAGTTGAACCTGAAAGCATCGCTGGCAGACTTGGCCAAAGCCAAAGAAGACGTGGCCATCAACATCGCGTCGGCCTACTTGCAAGTGCTCTTCAACGACGAATTGCACAACGTCGCCCTGGGGCAAGTCCAACTAAGCCGTGAACAATACGACCGCATCAGCCGCCTGGCGCAAGAAGGCAAAGCCTCGCCTGCCGAAGTGGCCGAAGCCAAGGCCCGTGTGGCGCAAGACGAATTGAACGTAGTGCAAACAGACAACAATTACCGGCTGGCCTTGCTGGACCTCAGCCAACTTATTGAACTGGATACGCCCGAAGGTTTCTTGATTGAAGCTCCTGCCGAACTGGCAGAGCCTTCTCCGTTGACTCCTCCCGACGAAATCTACCAAATGGCTTTGGCCGGGAAGCCCGTCATACAGGCCGCCAAGTACCGCTTGGAAGGCAGCGAACGCAGCATACGCATCGCCCAAAGCGGCTACTATCCGCAAATCAACCTGAACGGCAGCATCGGCACGAGCTATTACAGCACCATCGACCGTAGTTTCAGCCAGCAGATGCAAGACAACTTCAGCAAATACGTGGGATTCAGCCTCAGCGTCCCTCTATTCAACCGCCTGGCTACCCGCAACAGGGTGCGCTCCGCCCGCCTGCAACGAGACAACTACGCCTTGCAGCTGGACAACGCCAAAAAGACCCTGTACAAGGAAATACAGCAAGCATGGTACAACGCCGCAGCAGCCATCAGCAAGTACCACAGCAGCCAGGCAGCCGCACAGGCCAGCGAAGAATCCTTCCGCCTGACCCAAAAGAAGTATGAGACCGGACAAGCCTACGCCGTGGAATACAACGAGGCCAAGCAAAACCTGATGCAGGCACAGAGCGACGAGCTGCAAGCCAAATACGAGTATCTGTTCCGCAACAAGATCCTGGATTTCTACCAAGGGATTCCCATCGAATAACCGCCCCTCACGGGCGATATATCAGCCGCCGGCAGAGGATATATCTGCCGCCGGCAAAAGATAGATGGCCCGCTCGCTGGTGATAGACGGCCAGCGGGCGGGCTTTTCCATAGACAAGTCAGGCCAACGAAAGGCCCTCTTCTTCCACGCGTATCAAACGCTTCTTATACAAGTCTCCCACAGCCTTCTTGAATACTTTCTTGCTCACGCCGAACAAGGCATAGATTTGCTCGGCAGGACTTTTGTCATTCAACGACGTATGCCCCCCGTTGCGGCGGATATGTTCCAACAGGATAGACGAAAAGTCTTCCACCCCGGCACGTCCAGTTTTTTGGAGAGTGAGGTCCAGCTTGCCATCCTCGCGCACCTGCTTGACGTATCCTGTCACCCGTTGGCCCGGCCTCAGGCTTCGGAACAGTTCGCTGTCATACAACAGGCCGCTGTAACGGTTGTCGACGATAGCCTTGTAACCCAAGTCCGTCTTCTGCCAAACTAACAAATCCACCTGCCGGCCGGGCAGATAATCCGGTCGTTCCTTGTCGAGAAAATGTTCCACCTTCGCCGAAGCCATGATACGGAAGCTCTCTTCGTCCAGATGCACATGCACGATGTATCGGCGGCCCACCTCCATCCGCGCCTTCTGTTCGCGAAAGGGGACAAAAAGATCCTTCATCAATCCCCAGTTCAGGAAAGCCCCGTATTGGTTGGTCCAAGCCACTTCCAGGCAGGCAAAGTCGCCCACCTGTGCCAGCGGCGTCTGCGTGGTGGCCACCAGACGTTCCTCGTTGTCCAGGTATATGAACACGCGCAACATATCGCCCGGCTTGCACCCCTCCGGCACGTATCGGGCAGGCAATAGGATTTCCCCCTCGTCGCCCCCGTCCAGATAAAGGCCGAAGGAGACTTCTTTCACCACCTCTAACGTATTAAATTTCCCTAATTCAATCTTCATAACTCACTAATTTTCGGGCAAAGATAGCGTAAATCATATATGTATGATAACTTTCTGCAATAAAATATAACCTTTCCAACCCAACAAATGTCGCAAGAAAGGATTATCTTTGCAGCATCGTAACAAACGAGAAACATTATCCAACTTTTAAATTATAATAGTTATGGAATTTCTTACTAATGAAAAATTGACAATCGTCGGCGCAGCCGGCATGATCGGTTCCAACATGGCTCAAACAGCCATCATGATGCACCTGACTCCCAACATCTGCTTGTACGACCCCTATGCACCGGGTTTGGAAGGCGTGGCTGAGGAAATGTTCCACTGCGGCTTCGAAGGCGTGAACCTGACGTTCACTTCCGACATCAAAGAAGCCCTGACCGACGCTAAATACGTGGTTTCTTCCGGTGGCGCCGCCCGCAAGGCTGGCATGACCCGCGAAGACCTGCTGAAAGGCAACGCCGCCATCGCCGAAGAGTTTGGTAAGAACCTGAAGGCTTACTGCCCCGACGTGAAGCACGTGGTTGTCATCTTCAACCCGGCCGACATCACTGGTTTGATCACGCTGCTCTATTCCGGTTTGAAGCCCAGCCAAGTTACGACGTTGGCCGGCTTGGACAGCACCCGTCTGCGCAGCGAATTGGCCAAGCACTTCCACATGTGCCCCGACAAGATCCAGAACTGCCGCACGTATGGCGGACACGGCGAACAGATGGCCGTATTCGCTTCTACGGCTACGGTGGACGGCAAGCCTCTGACCGACATCATCGGTACTCCCGAACTGACCAAAGAACAGTGGGCTGAAATCCAACAGAAAGTCATCAAGGGCGGTTCCAACATCATCAACCTGCGCGGCCGTTCCTCTTTCCAAAGCCCGGCTTACGTTTCCATCGAGATGATTGCTGCCGCTATGGGTGGCAAGCCGTTCAACTGGCCTGCCGGCCGCTACTGCTCTTTCCAAGGCTTCGACCACATCATGATGGCTATGGAAGTTACCATTACGAAGAATGGTTGCGCTTACGAAGAAGTCATCGGCACTCCGGAGGAAATGGAAGACCTGAAGAAGAGCTATGGCCACCTCTGCTCGCTGCGCGACGAAGTCATCGCCATGGGTGTGCTGCCCGCCATCAAAGACTGGCACAGCATCAACCCGAACATCGACTAATAGCCCGTCGGACCCCATCAAAAATGCCGTTTCTCATAAAAACGGCATTTTTTTTGCACTTTTTCCTTGAAATGCTTGCACAGTTCAAAAATAGTCCCTACCTTTGCACCCGCAAACGAGAAATAAAGGTGTCATAGCTCAGTTGGTAGAGCAAAGGACTGAAAATCCTTGTGTCCCCGGTTCGATTCCTGGTGACACCACTTCCGGAGAGGCATCGGAATGTAGCGCAGTTGGTAGCGCACTACGTTCGGGACGTAGGGGTCG
>CALUOW010000090.1 GCA_944322365.1 uncultured Bacteroides sp. | reverse complement strand
GCAAGACGTTGGAGCCGTTGGCGGAAGGCACCCGCCTGGCCGTGGGCGACATCCTCGTCTCGCGCATCACCCTCCGCTTGGATCGCGCTATGGACTTCGTGCAGCTGAAGGACCAGCGCGCCGCCTGCCTGGAGCCGGTCAATGCCTTGTCGGGCTACCGCTTTGGCGCAGGTGCCAGCTATTATGAGGAGGTGGGCGACGCCGCCACCAGCTTCTTCTTCGACGCTTTGGGCAAGGGCGTCTACGTCCTGGAGCATCGCCAGCGCGTGGCACGTGCCGGTACCTACCAGTCCGGCATTGCCACCCTGCAATGTGCCTACGCGCCGGAGTACGCCTCGCATTCCTCCGGCAGTGTCTTCCGCGTCGAATAGTCCGCTTTCTTCCGGATATTCTTTTTCGCAGGTCGCCTTCGTGGCAGCCTGCGATTTTTTTAGTGAATATCCGCAATAGCCCTATCTGATATGCATTCATTGTATGGATGTGTCCTGGTTCCAGTACGGATGGAACTCGGTTCCAGTACGGATGGAACTTGGTTCCAGTACGGATGGAACTTGGTTCCAGTGCGGATGGAACTTGGTTCCAGTGCGGATGGAACCCGGTTCCAGTGCGGATGAAACGTCCACGAACTTAAGCGGATTCATTCCCTTTTTTGATTTTGATGCCCCGCAGATTGGGCATTTCCGCCAAAAACATCTATATTTGTACGCTTAATCAAACGAAACAATGAAAAGAATCTTAATCGCTTTATACGTAACACTTTGCCTGGCCGGGACCGCTGCGGCGCAGGCACGCTTCACGTCGAACACCGAGGAGCAACGTTTCGGGCAAATCGAATGGAAGCGCCCTGTGACGGCGGAATTTACCGTGACCAATACAGGCGATCGGCCATTGGTATTAAGCAATGTGGAGCCGGATTGCGCCTGCACTGTGGCCAACTGGACGCAAACGCCCATACAGCCGGGGAAAACGGGGACGGTGAGCGTCATTTTCGATGCCGAAGCGTTGGGGCATTTCTATAAATCCGTGGCTGTTTTCACCAACGCCGACCCGCATGTGGTCTACCTGAACCTGAGCGGCGAGGTGGTGCGCGAAATCAAAGACTTCACCCGCACGCATCCTTACCTTATCGGGCAGATACGCTTGGACCAAGAGGCCCTTGACTTCCCTGATGCCGAGCGGGGCGAGCATCCTGTGTTGCAGTTGGGCGTGGCCAACTTGTCCGAACTGCCCTACGAGCCTGTGTTGATGCACCTGCCGCCTTACCTCACTGCCGTGGCCGAGCCTGCCGTGCTTCAGCCGGGCGAGAAAGGTGTGCTGACGCTGACCCTTGATACGGAGAAGCTCCTCGACTTGGGCTTGACGCAGACATCGGTCTACCTGTCCCGCTTTTCGGGCGACAAGGTGGGCGAGGAGAACGAATTGCCCGTCTCGGCCGTCCTCTTGCCCGACTTTTCCGGCCTGACGGAAGCCGAACGGCTGGATGCGCCCGTGGCCTCCCTCTCTGCCGACCGGATTGACATGAGCCAGACGTTGGAGCACAAACGCAAGGCCAAGGCCGATGTGACGCTGACCAATACGGGACGCTCGCCCCTGCACATCAGCAAGTTGCAAGTGTTCCACCCTGCCGTGGGCGTCAGCTTGAAGAAGACCGTGCTCCAGCCGGGCGAATCGACCCGCCTACGCATCACTGTCACCAAGCGGGGAATTAGCCGCCATCGCCGCCACTTGCGCGTGCTGATGATTACCAACGACCCGGCACACCCGAAGGTGGAAATCAACATCACGGCAGCGCACCGCCAATGATTCTTCATTGTAAGACGAGTTTTTAAGTTGTTGAGTTTATAAGTTTTTTAGTTGTCGCGAACCAACCATCAATGAACTCAACAACTTAATAACTCAAGAACTTAACAACTTAATAACTCACAAACTAAACACCCGACAGTATGGAGCATCCCGAAAACAACGACGCTTACAAAGGCCTGGTGGTCAATGCAGGCATAGAGCAACCCTCGTCCGTCAATCCCTACCTGAAGCATCGGCGCAAGAAGCGCGAACTCTCCGTGGCCGAATACGTGGACGGCATCATCAAGGGCGATGTCACCGTCCTTAGCCGGGCCGTCACGCTGGTGGAGAGCATCCGCCCCGAACACCAAGCCGTCGCCCAAGAAGTGATAGAGAAGTGCTTGCCTTACGCCGGCGCCTCCATCCGCGTGGGCATCAGCGGCGTGCCCGGCGCAGGCAAGAGCACCAGCATCGATGTCTTCGGGCTGCACGTGCTGGAGCAATACGGGGGCAAGCTGGCCGTGCTGGCCATCGACCCCAGCAGCGAGCGCAGCAAGGGCAGTATCCTGGGCGACAAGACGAGGATGGAGAAACTGGCCGTGCACCCCAAGTCGTTCATCCGCCCCAGTCCTTCGGCGGGTTCCTTAGGCGGAGTGGCCCGCAAGACGAGGGAAACCATTGTCCTTTGCGAGGCGGCGGGATTCGACAAGATATTCGTGGAAACCGTGGGCGTAGGTCAAAGCGAGACGGCCGTGCATAGTATGGTGGATTTCTTCCTCCTCATCCAACTGGCGGGCACGGGCGATGAGTTGCAAGGCATCAAGCGCGGCATCATGGAGATGGCGGACGGCATTGTCATCAACAAGGCCGACGGCGACAATTTGGAGCGTGCTAAGCTGGCCGCCAACCAGTTCCGCAACGCGCTCCACCTCTTCCCCACGCCCGAAAGCGGATGGACGCCCCAGGTGCTGACCTATTCGGGCTTCTACAACCTGGGCGTGAAGGAGATATGGGACATGATTTACCAGTACATCGACTTCGTGAAGGCCAACGGCTACTTTGACTACCGCCGTAACGAGCAGAGCAAGTACTGGATGTACGAGACCATCAACGAGCACCTGCGCGACAGCTTCTATCACAACCCGCGCATCGAGGCGATGCTGGGCGAGAAGGAGGCCCGCGTGCTGCAAGGCGACCTGACCTCGTTCACCGCCGCCCGGCAGCTGCTGGATATGTATTATGAAGAACTGAAAAGATAACGACCATGGAAATTCCTGCAAACTACATCCGCCGCATCGAAATACGCGGCTTGTGGCACCGCTACGACATCGCCTGGGATCTCCGTCCGGACGTCAACATCCTGGCGGGCATCAACGGCGTGGGCAAGACTACCATCCTGAACAGTTCGGTCAGCTACTTGGAGCAAACGTCGGGCGAAGTGAAGAGCGAGATGAAGAACGGCGTGCGCGTCCTCTTCGACAACCCGCAAGCCACCTACATCCCCTACGACGTTATCCGCAGCTACGACCGTCCCTTGGTGATGGGCGATTTTACCGCCCGCATGGCCGACCCGGATGTGAAGTCTGAACTAGACTGGCAACTCTACCTGCTGCAACGCCGTTACCTGGACTACCAAGTGAACGTGGGCAACCGGATGATAGAGCTGCTGAGCGGCACGGACGAGCAGCGCGCCCAAGCCCCCGCCCTGTCTGAACCGAAACGCAAGTTCCAGGACTTGATAGACGGTCTCTTTGCCTACACGGGCAAGAAGATTGACCGCAAGAGCAACGACATCGTCTTCCTGCAAGGCGACGAACGCCTCTTGCCCTACAAACTTTCGTCGGGCGAGAAGCAGATGCTCGTCATCCTCCTGACGGTGCTGGTGCGCGACGGCAGTCATTGCGTCCTCTTCATGGACGAACCGGAAGCCTCGCTCCATGTGGATTGGCAGCAGAAGCTCATCGGCATGATCCGCGAACTGAACCCCAACCTGCAACTCATCCTGACCACGCACTCGCCCGCCGTCATCATGGAAGGCTGGCTGGACGCCGTCACCGAGGTGAGCGACATTGCCACCGAACTCACTCCGACGGGCAACCTTTGAGGCGGGCCACCACCAGCACGGGGTTGCTCTCTTCCGTCAGTTGCGCGGCGATGTCCTTTAGCGGGCCGTTGACCTTGCCTTCGGCGCGGGCGTCCAACAACTGTTCGAGGGGGATTACATCGAAGACGGCGTTGCGCCAGGGGCTCTGGATGTGTCCGGTTCCGTTGAAATTAAGACTGCCTCCGGCGGGCAAGTCGCAGTTGAGCAAGTTGCATTCGAAGACTTTCCCTTGCGTATAGTCGTAGGCCAGCGTAGTGGTTCGAAAGCCCCGTTGGGGATTTTTGAAGTCAAACTCCAAGGGCAATGACTCGAAGATGAAATAGTCCGGTGTCCTTAGTGTCGGGAAGGAGATGATGGGCGGCTCTGTGGCATATACCGACGGCGTGCGTATCAGCAGCGGCGACAGCTTTCCCTTGGAGTAGAGGCAGAGAGTGTCCATCGACACGTCGCCCACCACCCAGCCGTCGTAGGTGCGTACCAAGGGGGTGATGCCTATTGTCATATGCATAGAACTCGTCCCGTCCGCAGATGGCAATGAACCACTGTCGGAGACGCGCTTGTGGAACTTGATGTCCAGTTCTTCCTGCACTTTCCCCGTCTGTTTGGACATCAGAAAGTAGGGCTTCTTCCGTCCGGAGATGCCGGTGATGCCCTTCTTGGAATGAATCCATTCGTCCCCCACCAGCAGGCAATCGTCCGAATAATCTTGCAAGGATGAGACGAAAACGTGTCCGGGCAAGGGCAGCGTGCGTTTGTAATTCCCCTCGAAGTCATACACCTGGATGCGATAGAGCGTGCCGTAGTCGTAGATGAACAACTCGCGGCGACGTGTGTCCACGGCCATGCCGATGATGTCTAGGTACTCCTTGCCGCTTTGTCCTTTGCGGCGGAAGCTGGATTTGAACCTTCCTTTTCCATCAAACAGGACCACGCGCTCTTCCTGCGTTTTGGCCACGATGAGGCTGTCCGACACATAGTATATAAAGGAAGGCGAGGGATGGAGCAACGATTCGTCGGTTGTCTCCAACGTGATGTAGCTGACGTCGGCCATGTCTTGCAGGTAGAGGTCTCGCTTGGGATAACTTTGGGTGACGTCGATGGTTACGGGGCCGGTCGCTCGCTGCGGGGCGGGTGCTTGTACGGAGGCGGTTGTCTCTTTGTCCTTTGGGGGACTTTGCTGGGGGTTGGCGCAGCCGGCCAGTGCAAGGGCGGCCAACGCGAAGATAGATGCGGCATTCATGATAAAAACAAGATTTACTAAAAAACTTAGTTGCAAAGTTATAATCTATTCTTGAAACACAAGCATTTGTACTTGAAAAAAATGTCAAAGCACGGGAAATAACCGGTCAAAGTACGGGAAAGAGTCGGCCAAAGTCTTGGAAAAAGTTTAAACTTAGGCTGCGTTTATAAAAACTTAGGTTGCGTTTATATAAACGTACGGTGCGTTTTTATAAACTTAGGCTGCGTTTAAACTTTTTCCGCTACCTTGGCGGTTTTTTCCGTGGACTTTGGCGTTTTTTTCGGCGGGATTTGCAGGTTTTTTCCTGTGGATTGATTGCTCCTTTCCGCCAAATGCACTACATTTGCGGGACAACTGACAAACCATACGTTTCTATGCCTACGACTTTACGCCATAACCTGACCTCGGCCTATCTGGATGCCGCCCGCAAGCTCGCCCCCCGCAAACGGCGCCGCCGCATCGTGGCCTACGTGGAGAGCTACGACGACGTGGCCTTCTGGCGCACGCTGCTCAGCGAGTTCGAGGACGACACGCGCTATTTCCAAGTGATGCTCCCTTCGTCCACCAGCCTGGCCAAGGGCAAGAAGATGGTGCTGATGAATACGCTCAACACCGAAGAACTGGGACATAGCCTCATCGCCTGCGTGGACAGCGACTACGACTTCCTGCTGCAAGGCGCCACGCGCACGTCGCGCACCATCAACGGAAGCCCCTACATCTTCCAGACCTACGGCTACGCCATCGAGAGTTTCCAATGCTATGCCGAGAGCCTGCACGAGGTATGCGTGCAAGCTACGCTGAACGACCGGCTCGTCGTGGATTTGCCCGCCTTCCTGCGCCGTTTTTCGCAGATTGCCTATCCGCTCTTCTTGTGGAATGTCTGGTTCTACCGGCAGCGGGACACGGAGACTTTCCCCATGTACGACTTCAACGCCTGCATCCGCTTGGAGGAATTCAGCTTGAAGCATCCCAACTTCTGCCTGGAGCAGATGAAGGAAACCGTGGACGCCAAACTGGCCGAGCTGCGCGAGCTGTATCCCGAACTTATCCCCCAGGTAAAGGCATTGGGCGAAGAACTGACCGGCCTGGGCCTGACGCCGGACACTACCTATCTGTATATACAAGGCCATCACCTGATGGACGGCGTGGTGCTGCGCGTGCTCACCCCCATCTGCACCCAGTTGCGCCGCGAACGCGAACAGGAAATCAAACGCTTGGCCGAACATAACGCCCAATTCCGCAACGAACTGACCGGCTACGAAAACAGCCAAACTGCCGTCCAACTGATGCTGCGCAAGAACAGCAACTATAAAGACCTCTACCTTTACCAATGGATAAAGGAGGACTTGCAACGGTTCTTGGAAGAAACCGAATCATGAACATGCCTTTCATATAAAAAGAATATTGCTTATGGAAATATTGAATGCCATCAAACGCCTGCTCATGTCCTGGGGCATGGCGCCCGACACGGCCGACACGTTGGATCACTTCATTGCCTTTGTCCTGCTGCTGGGCCTTGCCTTGCTGGCCGACCAACTTTGCCGGCGCGTGGTATTAAAGGCGGTGGCACAGTTGGTCAAGAAGACCAAGGCCACGTGGGACGACGTCGTGTTCGACCATCGCGTCATGGTCCGCCTCAGTCACGTTGTCGTGCCTCTCATCGTTTACCTCTTCATTCCTGTTGCCTTTGCCGACACGGCGCAAACGACGGTAGACATCATCCAACGCATCTGCATGGTGTTCATCATCCTGTCGCTCTTGTCCTTCGGCCATGCTTTCATGGGGGCGGTCTATACCGTCTACAGCGAGACGGGGCGTTACCGCAACCGGCCGCTCAAGGGCATGGTGCAGACGGTGCAGGTGCTCATCTGGCTGGTGGGCGTCATTGTCATCATCGGCGAACTGACGGGGCAGAATCCTCTGAACCTGCTGGCCAGCTTGGGAGCGATGTCCGCCGTGCTGATGTTGGTGTTCAAAGACACCATCATGGGCTTCGTCAGCGGCATACAACTGTCTGCCAACAACATGCTGAAGGTGGGCGATTGGATCAAGATGGCGAAATACGGCGTGGATGGTACGGTGACGGAAGTGACGCTCAACACCGTCAAGGTGCGCAACTGGGACAACACCGTAGCCACCTTGCCGCCTTACTTGCTGGTGAGCGACTCGTTCGAGAATTGGAATGCCATGCGCGAAAGCGGCGGACGGCGCATCAAGCGCAGCATCAATATCGACATGCACAGCGTCCGCTTCTGCACGCCGGAGATGCTGGAGCGTTTCCGCAAGGTGGATTTGCTGCAAGATTTCTTCGAACACGAACACCCGGAGCCTTTGACCAACCTGACCGTACTTCGCGCCTACCTCGTGGCCTACCTGCGCTCGCTGCCTGCGGTGAACACCGACTTGCACTGCATGGTGCGCCAACTGCAACCCACCGAGCATGGCATCCCGTTGGAGCTATACTTTTTCTCGCGCATCAAGGACTGGGTGCCCTACGAAGGCGTGCAATCCGACGTCTTCGACTATGTGTTGGCCGTTATTCCTGATTTTGGTTTGCGTGTCTTCCAAGTGCCTTCGGGCGACGATGTGCAGGCCCTTGGCAGATTGAATGCTTGTAACTGATTATATAACAACAGCTTGATAATCTATAAGAAGATGAAGAAGATTAATAAAAAATATCCCTTTGTGTTCGGCCTGTTGCTGGCCGTGGCTGCTTTATTGTTGATATTCCTGCCCAAGCGCACGGCAGGCGACATGCTGGACGAGGTGCAACTGACCGATTCGGTGGAAGTGGAAGAGATTGTGTACAAATACGGCATCCCGACGGATGACTACGAGGTGGATTACGGCATCGTGAAGCCGGGGCAGAACTTGTCCTACATCTTGGCAGACCATGGCCTTTCTCACCGCACTGTTCACCAAGTCAATGAGAAAGCGGACGGCGTGTTCGACGTGCGCAAGATTCGTGCCGGCCAGGCGTATGCCGTCTTCACCACGCGCGACAGCGTGCCGCAGACCGTATTCTTCGTTTACGAGGAGACGCCTAAGTCCTACGTTGTCTTCGACTTGCGCGGAGATTGTTCCGTTCGTAAGGGCGAAAATCCTTCGGAGTGGCGGCAGAAGGAGGTGAAAGGCCGCGTCGAATCGTCCCTTTGGGTGGCGATGCAGAATCAAGAGGCTTCGCCTTTGTTGGCGATGGCGCTGTCCAACATTTACGGTTGGTCCATCGACTTCTTCGACTTGAAGAAGGCCGACGAGTTCCGCGTGCTTTACGAGCAGGAGTACGTAGACGGCAAGTCGCTGGACAATTTCCATGTCCTCGCCGCCTCCTTCCGCCATCAGGATAGCACGTATTATGCCATCCCTTTCACGCAAGACGGCGAAGAGTTGTATTACAACGAGCAAGGCAACAGCCTCGAAGGCGCTTTCCTGAAAGCTCCGTTGGACTTCTACCGCATCTCGTCGCGCTTCTCCAACAGCCGTTTCCATCCTGTCCTGAAGCGTTATCGCGCCCACCATGGCGTGGATTACGCTGCCCCCGCCGGTACGCCTGTCTATGCCGTGGGCAACGGTCGTGTCATTGCCAAGGCTTATCAACGCGGAGGAGCTGGCAATTACCTGAAAATCCGCCACAACAGCGTCTATGTCACCACCTACATGCACCTTTCGCGTTTCGCCAAGGGCATCCAGGTAGGGTCGGAGGTGAAGCAGAAGCAGGTCGTCGGCTACGTTGGTTCCACCGGGCTTTCCACCGGTCCGCACTTGGATTTCCGCGTGCATGAAAACGGCAAACCCATCAATCCGCTGACCATCAAGTCGCAACCCAAGAAACCCGTCAGCGCGCAAAACCGGCCGCAGTTCGCCGTGCTGTGCGATTCGTTGGTGCGCCGCTTGCAGGGACTCTAATTATTGGCGCACGCCTACTGCGCATCCGGCAACATCACGATGCCTTGCTTCTTCTTTCCGTCCATCTTCACCACGGCGGGCAGTTCGAAGCGGACGTGGCGCAGGTATTTCGTCTCTTGCACCGCAGGCTGCGCGTTCAGGTAATCTTGGTTATAAAGTCCGTCGTTCATGTAGGCGTTGATGGTGAAGTATCCCACGCCGAACGAAGTCAGGTTTTGGAAGAAGTGCGTGCCTTGGCTGGGGTCTACGCGGTAGTTGGTCAGGCCGGCTTCGACAATGACGCGGGCGGCGGAGATGTGCGGCCACTTCACGGGGATGCCCAACCACGGGTCGCTGCTGCCCCAACGTCCGGGGCCGATGAGGACGTAGTGGCGTCCCAAGTCGAGGAACTGCTGGTTGATGCGTTCTATTTCGCGGGCAATCTCCGGGTTGCGCGAGGCGCTGTAGTCTTGCGTCTTGACGTAGACCACGTCCCGGATGTCGTCGATGATGCCGTGTCCCAACGAATTGTTGCTGTGCAGCAACAGGCGGTCGTCGGAGACGAGGGCCAGGTCTTCGTCCAGCATCTCCTTGCTGTCCACGATGGGGCGGATTTGCAGGAGGTAGAAGGTGCCGGTGCGGTCTTTCTCGCGGCTCAGGTTGGCGGCGAA
>CALUOW010000089.1 GCA_944322365.1 uncultured Bacteroides sp. | reverse complement strand
ACATGTTCGTTCCATGTTCGTTCCATCTTGGGCGCTATAGAAACGAACTTGGAACGAACATGGAACGAATTTGGGTGCTTGATTTGTATGGATTTCTGCTTAAAACGGCAGGGGATGATTGGATGCCTGCCCATAATTGCGTATATTTGCCGGCGTATTCCGGAAAAAGCGACAGACGCATGAAGCTGACTTACTTATTTCACAGTGGTTTTGCCGTGGAGGCGGAGGATTGCCTCTTGGTTTTCGACTATTGGATGGATCCTGCCCGCGTGGTGCCCGGCTTGCTCAGGTCGGACAAGCCTTTGTATGTCTTTGCCAGCCATTTCCATGAGGATCATTTCAATCGCGAAATCTTTGCTTGGCGGGCGGAGAAGGCGGGTATCAAGTATCTGCTTTCCAAGGATATTTGCAAGCGCCGGAGGGCGCGCCGCGAGGAGGCGGATGCGTGGTTGGCCAAGGGCGCTTGTTGGGCGGACGGGCATATCCGCGTGCAGGCTATGGGGAGCACGGACAGCGGGGTGTCGTGGATGGTGGAGGCGGGCGGCAAACGGATTTTCCATGCGGGCGACTTGAATAATTGGTATGCCCGCTTCTTGACGGAGGATTATGCCGGCGGCACGATTTACAGTCCGGAGTTTGGCGTGGAGGTGGATCCGGGCCGCGAAGAGAAGCGTTACTTGGGCGAGCTGAAGGACATCCGCAAGGCGACAGACCGTTTCGACGTGGCGATGTTTCCGGTGGACAGCCGCATTGGCAACGGCTATACCCGTGGGGCGCGGCAGTTCGTCGGGCAATTCCAAGTGGGCCTCTTTGTGCCCATGCACTTTGCAGCGGGCGGCTTCGAGCCGGCTTGGCGGATGCAGGAGTTCGCGGACGAGGCAGGCGTCCGCTTTTGGCGGATAGGGCGGGAAGGAGAGGAGATAGAGGTGTAGGCGGCTCGTTCCCCAGGGTTATCCGCCTACGTGGGCAATCAGTTGGGCCACGCTGGTGGCGCCGAATTTGTTCATAATCCGTCTTCGGTGGGTCTTGACGGTGTTGATGCTGATGCCCATTTCGAAGGCGATTTGTTCATTGTTCAGTCCTGCCAGGATGTGCTTCAGGACGCAGGTTTCTTTCAGCGTCAGCCCCTCCATGGCTTTGTTTTGCATCAGTTTGGCAAAGATGGGGTCGAAATAGCAATGGCCGTGGCAGAGGGCGGCGATGGCTTTCTTCAACTCGTCCAGCGGCGAACTTTTGGACACGGCTCCTTCGATGTCGATGGCCGAGAGTTCGTTGGCTATCCAAGGTTCTTCGTGCATGGTGTAGACCAAGATGCGGCAGGCAGGCCATAGGCTCCGTATGCGGGCGATGAAGTCGGCGTATTGATTCCCGCAGATGCCCAGGTCGAGGATGCAGACGTTGAAGTTGGCGTCGGGGGACATGGTATCCAAGACGTGCGTATTGTTTCCAAACGTGCATACGGCGAGATTTTGTTGCGAGACGATGTTTTGGATGCCGAACAGGACGACGGGGTGGTCGTCGATGGCCAATATCCGGAGTTTTCTTTCAGTCATGTTTCGAGTTTATTTGCAGGGTCAGGGTGAAAATGTTTTTTCCGTTTGCCCGCTTCCTGTCGCAGGCGGCTTTCAGCGTTTGGGCGCGTTGGGCCACTGTCCGCAAGCCGATGCCTTCCGCAGAAGCGGGCAGCGGGCCTGCGTCTGTCCCGTTGTCGCTGATGACGAGGATGCAATGTCCGTCGGCGTCGGTGTCCAGCAGCAGGTCGATGTCGGTGGCGTGTGCATGTTTGAGGCAGTTGGCCAGGATTTCCTGCGCGATGCGGTAGATTTCGCGGGCGGTTTCCTTGTCCAGTCCTTTGGCATGTCCGTGCGAGTGGCAGTGTATGCGCGCGTGGGCGCTGTCTGCCAAGAGGCCGGCATAGCGTTCGAGCAAGGTGTAGAGGTCGATGCGTTCGAAGTCTGGCGGCATCAGTTCGTGCGAGATGGCCCGCACGTTTTGCCGCAATTCGTGGGTTTGGCGGGCAATGGCTGGCAGGTCTTTTTGAGGGTTGTCGGTGGTTTCGATGCGCATTTGCAAGGCCAGCAGTTCGTTGGCTATCCCGTCGTGCAGTTCTTGGGCGAAGTATTTGCATTCTTCTTCCAATCCTTCGATGTATCGCCGGGCGGCTTCGCGTTCTTTTTCTTGTTGCAAGCGGGCAAGGCGTTGCCGGGCGGCCTTCTGCTTTTGGCGGAAGAGCCCAAGGAGCAGGAGGACAAGGAACGCGAGGCAGAGGGCGGCGATGGTGGCTTTCAGCAACGAGGCTTCGCGTTGCAGCAATTGTTCGTGGAGGCGGGCATTCTGCAAGGTTTGTTCCTGGGTGTGGTATTTCACGTTGAGGCGCGCTATTTGTCCGGTCAGTTCTTGGCGTGCCAGCGAGTCTGTCCAAAGCCGGGCGCTGTCCATGCAGGCAAAGGCTTGTTGATGGTGGCCCAAGGCTTGGTGGCAGCGGGCCATGTCGGCAAAGAGCGTATGCTTGTCCGTGCCAATGTCTTCGCGCAGGAGGCGGCTATAGTCTTGCAAGGCATCGGCAAAGTGCCCCAATTGCATTTGCGCTTTGGCTCTTGCCTGTATGAATCCGCGGGCGGCGATGGATTGGGGGGCGACTTCGTGCAGCAGCCGGTTGCCCAGGCGGAGGTAATGCCGGAGGGAGTCGGGTTGCTCCTCGGCGTCGAAGTAGGCAAAGAATCCGCTCATGCAGCGTATCTTCCATTCGGCATTCTGCTCGGCGCAAGCCATTTGCCAGGCTTGGCGGATGTAGTTTCCCGCTTCTTCCGCATGTCCGTTCGCCAGTTTGATGTTGGCTCCTACTTGCCAAGCGTTGAAGGAGGCCAGGCGTTCGTCCGTACGGAGCGCGTGTTGCACGGCCCGGCCGATGTAGGCTTCGGCTTCGGCAAATCGCTTCAGGTTGTAGTGGAATACGGCCACGTTCATATTGAGGTGCGCCAACCAGCTTTCGTCGCCTAGCCGGACGGCGGCATCCAGGGCTTTGTCATAATAGTAGAGGGCGGAGTCGGGTTCGTGCGCCCGGCGGTAGAGAATGCCCAAGTCGTTGTAGACGCTGACAGGCGTTTCGGGGTCGTTGGCGTTTGGGAGGTAGGGGAGTACGCTTTTTTTTCCTTCTAATCCCTGCGCCTCGTTGCCTTGGTAGACGTAGAGCGTGGCTTGCTCGTTGAGCAAGGTGGGATAGACGGGCGATTGGTTGGCGCCCGGCAGGGCAAAGGCGCTGTCAAAACAGGTTTGCGCCTCGTCCAGCTTCCCTTCCCCCATCAGGCTGGCGGCTTGTCCGTAGAGACGATGCAGCAGGGTGTCCAGGGGGCATTCTTCGGCTTGCGCCAAGACACTGGCCGATGCGAAAAGAAACACGAACAAAAGGCTGGCGGCATTCATTGCATTGATACGGGATATGGAGTTTGCCTGCAAAATTAATGCTTTTTTTAATAAAGCCGCCTTGCGTCGGGGGTTTTTTGTCTGGCAGAAGCGCAGAAGCCGCCCAACCTGCTATCAGGCGGACGGCTTCTTATTATATGAATGTTTATGAAGAAAAAGTTTTATCTCTTCTCGTGGCGGCCTCGGCGTTCAGGCTTTTCGTTGTAACCTTCCGGTTTGGGCAGCAGCACTTTGTGCGACAACTTGAACTTGCCCGTCTTCGGGTCGATGTCCAGCAGCTTCACGTCGATGTCGTCGCCTTCTTTCCAACCGGCTTCCTCGACCGTTTCCAGACGCTTCCAGTCGAACTCCGAGATGTGCAGCAAGCCGTCTTTGCCCGGCAGGAACTCCACGAATGCGCCGTAGGGCATGATGGAGCGGATCTTGCCGTGGTAGACTTCGCCGATTTCGGGGATGGCCACGATGGCTTTGATCATGCGGATAGCGTCGTCGATGCACTTCTTGTTGGTGCCGGCAATCTCGATGTGGCCTTCGTTGCCCACTTCTTCGATGTTGATGATGGCGCCTGTCTCTTCTTCCATGCCTTGGATGATTTTTCCGCCCGGGCCGATGACAGCGCCGATGAATTCCTTCGGGATGGTCAGGGTTTCGATGCGCGGAGCGTGCGGCTTCAGGTCGGCGCGCGGTTCGGGCAGGCATTCGGTCAGTTTGCCCAAGATGTATTCACGGCCTTCCTTGGCTTGCAACAGCGCTTTCTCCAAGATGTCGTAGGAGAGGCCGTCCACCTTGATGTCCATCTGCGTGGCGGTGATGCCGTTCTTCGTGCCTGTCACCTTGAAGTCCATATCGCCCAAGTGGTCTTCGTCGCCCAAGATGTCGGACAGCACGGCATACTTGTCTTCGCCTGCGTTCTTGATCAAGCCCATGGCGATGCCCGATACAGGATTCTTGATTTGCACGCCTGCATCCATCAGCGCCAATGTGCCGGCACATACGGTGGCCATGGAGGAGGAGCCGTTGGATTCGAGGATGTCCGACATGACGCGCACTACGTACGGATAGCCTTCGGGGATTTGTCCCTTCAGCGCGCGCCAAGCCAAGTGTCCGTGTCCGATTTCGCGACGTCCTACGCCACGTTGCGCCTTGGCTTCGCCCGTAGAGAACGGGGGGAAGTTGTAGTGCAGCAGGAAACGTTCCTTGCCTTGGTTCAGCACGTCGTCGATGATTTTCTCGTCGTCCTTCGTGCCCAGCGTGACGGTGGCCAAGGCTTGCGTCTCGCCGCGCGTGAAGATGGCCGAGCCGTGGGGGCCGGGCAGGGGAGAGGCTTCGCACCAGATGGGGCGGATTTCCGTCGTCTTGCGGCCATCAAGGCGTTTGCCTTCGTCGAGGATGCAGCGGCGCATGGCTTCCTTCTCCACGTCGTGGTAGTAACGGTCGATGAGGGGAGCTTTTTCTTCTAATTCCTCTTCGGTGTATTGTGCCTTGAACTCTTCGCGGATGGCGTCGAAGGCGTCTTGGCGTTCGTGCTTGTTGCGGTTGCCGCTGGCGGCAATGGCGTATGCCTTGTCATAGCAAGCGTCGTGCACGGCCTTGCGCAGGTCTTCGTCGTTCACTTCGTGGCAGTATTCGCGCTTCACGGTCGAGCCTACCTCTTCGGCCAATTCCATTTGCGCTTTGCACATGGGTTTGATGGCTTCGTGGGCAGCCTTCAGGGCGGCCAGCAGGTCTTGCTCGGACACTTCTTTCATTTCGCCTTCCACCATCATGATGTTCTCGTAGGTGGCGCCCACCATCAGGTCCATGTCGGCCTTTTCCAGTTGTTCGAAAGTGGGGTTGATGACGAATTGCCCGTCGATGCGTGCCACGCGCACTTCGGCAATGGGGCCTCCGAACGGGATGTCGCTCACGGCCAAGGCAGCCGACGCGGCCAATCCGGCCAACGCATCGGGCATGTCTACGCCGTCGGCGGAGAAGAGGATGATGTTTACATATACTTCAGCGTGGAAATTGTCGGGGAAGAGGGGGCGCAAGGCACGGTCTACGAGACGGCAAGTCAGGATTTCGTAGTCCGAAGCACGGCCTTCGCGCTTGGTGAAGCCGCCGGGGAAACGTCCGAATGCGGAATACTTCTCTTTATACTCTACCTGCAGCGGCATGAAGTCGGTACCGGGAACTGCGTCTTTTGCGGCACAAACAGTAGCCAGCAGCATGGTGTTTCCCATGCGCAGCATCACAGCGCCATCTGCCTGTTTTGCCAGCTTTCCCGTTTCGAGCGTGATGGTTCTTCCATCGGCCAGCTCGATTGTCTTAACAATGGGGTTAATCATAAAAAGTCTTTTGTTTCTATTTCTCTAAAAATTCGCGCAAAGATACATATTAATATTCATCTAAAAGCGTGGAAGTGAGATAAAAAGTTGGCAAATACGCATTTTTTGCCCATTTCCGGACGCAAACGCGCCGAAAATGCTTTGACTAAACCCGAAAAGACGTATATTTGCACCGCTTTTAAAACAATAAGGTAAACGATGAAAAAGATTTTTTATGCAGCATGCGCGGCGGCCTTGCTGGGCGCATGCAGCGCCGGGCCGCAATTCAAGATAGAGGGCAAGGTGTCCGGCGCCGATGGCAAGATGCTTTATCTGGAGGCATCGGCCTTGGAGGGAATCCTGCCGCTGGACTCTGTCGAACTGAAGGGCGACGGCTCCTTTGCCTTCAAAGGCGAACGGCCTGCTTCGCCGGAGTTCTACCGCCTGCGGGTGGACGACAAGGTCATCAATCTTTCGGTGGACTCGACAGAAACTCTCGACGTGACCGCGTCTTATCCAAACTTTGCCACGGACTATGTAGTGCAAGGCTCGCCCAATAGCGAGAAGATCAAGGAACTGACCTTGAAACAAGCCGCCTTGCAAACCCGCGTGGACGAATTGTCGGCCGCCATGAACGCCCGCTCCATTGGGGTGGACGATTTTCAAGACAGCCTGGCCGTGCTGCTGAAAACCTTCAAGGACGATGTGAAAATAAATTATATCTTCGCCGCGCCCAATACGGCAGCCGCTTACTTCGCCCTGTTTCAGAAGTTGAACAATTACCTCATCTTCGACCCCCTGAACAGCAAGGAAGACATCCGTTGCTTTGCCGCCGTGGCCACCAGCCTGAACCAATTCTATCCCCATGCCGACCGCTCGAAAAACCTGTATAACATCGTGATAAAAGGCATGAAGAATACGCGCGCCACCCAGCAGCCGGCGGCAGACGCCCCGCAAGTGACGGTGCAAGAGACGGGCATCATCGACATCAACCTGCGCGACATGGACGGCAACGCGCACAAGCTGACCGACCTGAAAGGCAAAGTCGTCATACTGGACTTCACCATCTACCAAAGCGCCGTATCGGCTTCGCATAATTACATGTTGCGCGACCTCTACGACAAATATGCTTCCGCCGGCTTGGAAATCTACCAAGTGTCGATGGACGCCGACGAGCACTATTGGAAGACGACGGCCGACAACCTGCCCTGGATTTGCGTGCGCGACGCCAACGGCATCTACTCCTCGTACGCCTCGGCATACAACGTGCAGAACATCCCCACGCTCTACCTGATAAACCGCAACAACGAGCTGAGCCTGCGCGGCGAAGCCATCAAGGACTTGGAAGCGGAGGTGAAAAAGCTGCTCTAAGGTGTTATAGATTAGCATATTTACTTTAAATATGTTACAAAGCATCGCTTTTTCCTTGACGCGTATGGATTAAAAGTCTATCTTTGCGGCGAAAATAATCAAAGAGGGTTCCAACATGCAGGACGACATGTTGGAATTCTTTTTTGTTTATAGAGAGACAAGAATACTCAGTAGAAACATTATTAATAAGGAGGAAAAAACATGGCTTATATGTCAGAAGAAGGCTACAACAAACTGTTGGCCGAATTGAAACACATGGAGGCGGTGGAGCGCCCCAAAGTGATAGCGGCAATTGCCGAAGCGCGCGACAAAGGCGACTTGTCCGAGAATGCAGAATACGACGCCGCCAAAGAAGCGCAAGGCATGCTGGAAGGAAAAATAGCCAAGCTGAAAGCAGTGATTGCCGATGCCAAAATCATCGACGAATCGAAACTGAAAACCGACTCGGTGCAAATCCTGAACAAGGTGGAGCTGAAAAACGTGAAGAACGGGGCAAAAATGACCTACACCATCGTCTCGGAAAGCGAAGCCAACCTGAAGGAAGGAAAAATTTCGGTCAATACCCCCATCGCGCAAGGCCTGCTGGGCAAGAAGGTGGGCGACGTGGCCGAAATCAAAGTGCCCCAAGGGATGATTAAACTGGAAGTGCTGAACATATCTTTCTAAAAACAGGAAAGGGAAAAAATGAAGAGTGAAGAGAAACTTGACGCCACCGCGCATGCCTCGCATTCTTCATTTTTTGTTTCCGGCATAATCATGATTCAATAACCATTATACCTTTATTATTATGACCATATTCAGCAGAATCATTGCAGGCGAGATACCCTGCTACAAGGTGGCCGAGAACGACCAATTCTTTGCCTTCCTCGACATCAATCCGTTGGCGAAAGGCCACACGCTTGTAGTCCCCAAACAAGAAGTCGATTATATCTTTGACTTGAGCGACGAAGACGTGGCTGCCATGCACGTGTTTGCCAAGCATGTCGCCTTGGCCATCGGGAAGGCTTTCCCTTGCCGCAAAGTAGGCATGGCGGTATTGGGCTTGGAAGTGCCCCATGCGCACATCCATCTGGTGCCGATGCAAAATGAAGGGGATATGCTTTTCTCTAATCCGAAATTGAAACTGTCGGACGAAGAGTTCAAGGCAGTGGCCGAAGCCATTCGGGCGCAACTTTGAATGCCAAACGTTTCCTCCGTTGAAGAAAAAGGAGGGTGTGCCTCAAGGCACACCCTCCTTCCGTATCGTTTCTCTCAAACTTAAGACCCTTTTAAATGTAGTCCTCGCCCAGTTTGATTTGAGTGTCGTTCACATACTTGCGGATGGAATGTTCTTCGTCTTTCTTGCAAATCAAAAGCACATTGTCCGATTCGGCCACTAAATAACCCTCCAATCCGTCAATCACAGCCAGTTTGTCGCCGGGCAAGGTCACTATGTTGTTGTGGCAATTATAGAGCAACGTCTGGCATTTCAATACGACGTTTCCTCCTTCGTCCTTCGGAGACAAGTCATAGAGAGAACTCCATGTGCCCAAGTCAGACCAACCGAAGTCTCCTAAAGACACATATACATTGTCTGCTTTCTCCATGATGCCGAAATCGATGGATACATTGGGGCAGGCGGGGAAGTTCTCGTCAATGAATCGTTGTTCTTCGGGCGTGCCATATATGCTTTCACCCGGAGCCAACTTGGCCGCCAATTCGGGCAGTAACAATTCCCCAGCCTTGATGATGCTATTCACGTTCCACATGAACAAGCCAGAATTCCAATAGAACTCGCCGCTCTCCACAAACACCTTGGCCAAGTCCAACTCAGGCTTCTCGGTAAATGTCTTAACCTTATAAAAGTTATCTCCCACCGGTTCGTCAATCTGGATGTATCCATATCCCGTCTCCGGGCGGTTGGGTTTGATGCCAAGAGTCAAGAGTTTATCCGACTGCGCCACAAATTCCAATCCCTTCTGGATAGCAGCCAAGAATTCATCTTCCTTCAAAATCAAATGGTCCGAAGGAGCCACTACGATGTTAGCATGAGGATGCTGCGCCCGGATGTGATACGATGCCCAAGCAATGCATGGAGCCGTGTTGCGACGTGTGGGTTCCAACAAGACCTGTTCGGATGACAATTCAGGCAACTGTTCCTTGACAAGGTCTGCATACATAGCGTTGGTTACCACCAAAATATTCTCTGCGGGGATAATTTTCCGGAAGCGGTCGAACGTTTGTTGCAACAACGAACGTCCCGTTCCGAAGAAGTCCAGGAACTGTTTGGGCAATGTTTTGCGGCTGACCGGCCAAAAGCGGCTGCCGATTCCCCCACCCATAATCACACAAAAATTATCTTTATTGGCTACCATATTATTATAGTTTTAAAAGTTTCCGCTAATGTACATTTTATTTCTTTACGAACGAAGTTTATTGCTTGTTTTCTCATTTTTTTCGCCTTTTTTTAGGAAAAGTATTGCTAATTCCAAAAAAAGCCGTATCTTTGCAGCGCAATTAAGGAAAACGAGTTGCCCAGATGGCGGAATCGGTAGACGCGCTGGTCTCAAACACCAGTGGATTCACTTCCATCCCGGTTCGACCCC
>CALUOW010000088.1 GCA_944322365.1 uncultured Bacteroides sp. | reverse complement strand
AGGAGACCCCGTTTAAACCAGCGCAACCTCACCCATTGATAAAAATAACTAAAACCCTGCCAACAGGCTTGTATTCTATTCCCTGAATTGCTTTCTTTGCGGAAAGACTTATGTAAGCCCATATGAAAAACCTTTTCCCACTCTTAGGAATCCTCCTCTTGGCAGGAGCCTGCGCAAAGCCGCAGGGCACGGAGAATGTCATCGAACTGCCCGAAAAAAGCCATGTCGTCCAAGTGGATAGCGTGGAGTCAGGCATCCTGCTGAATCCCATAGGCATTGCCGCCACAGGGGACTATTTGGTCATAGCCAATATGCACAAGGACACGATATTTGACGTGTTCGACCAGCATAGCCTGCACTATCTCTACAGCGACTTGATCTATGGCGGAGGTCCTAATGACATGTCCCAATTCAGATGGATGCGCCCTTGGGGAGACAACGCCTTCTATACCGTCGGGTTAGGAGTCCCCCTCATCACCCAAGTGAAAGCAGGGGACAAACGGATGACCGCCTCCGAGAAAAAGATGGTGAGCTGGGACAAAGACATCTGCCAAGATATATATCCCTTGGAAGACGACCGGTTCCTCATCCAGCCCGGCCAGAAAGAAGGCGGATGGATCCTTTACCAACAATCGGGCGATGAAGTGATTGACATGCCGGCTTCCCCTTTCCAGGACGAGGAACCGGACAACAAGAACTTGGTGAAAACCTATCAGAACCGTACCGCCCAAGTAGCCGTCCATCCCGGCAAAAAACGCATCGCATTCTTTTATCACCAATTCCCCTATATGCGGATGTTCGACTTCAACGGCCGGATTGTAAAGGAAGGTTGCGTGGGCGAAAAGATAACAAACCCCTCCGCCTATTTCAACCAAGAATACGGATATTACAGCACTTGCGCCTATACAGACGAGCGCATTGTGGTGAGGTATATGCCCAAAGACCAGAAAGCGGGCGTCACCTACTTCCAAGTCTGGGATTGGGAGGGGAACCTGTTGTCCCGCCTTGAAGTCCAGGACGAGTTCTATCTGTTTGCCCTCTCGCCGAACGGCAAGACGCTCTATGCGGTCAAGATAGACAATGACCATCTGTTTTGGGCCAAGCTGCCTGACATAGGATAAGGGATAAGATTTATAATCCTTTACAATCACCCCCGATTCACCCTCCTACCAACTTCGTTCCATGTTCGATATTTGTTCGTTTCTATAGCGTCGAAGGCGGAACGAACATGGAACGAACTTGGAACGAACATGTATCGAACATGTCCCGAAGGCGGTTTTTCGCTGTTTTGTCCGGCTGTTTTATCGTTCGCAAGAGGGGAAGGCTTCTTTTATGGAAATCGTATATGTTTACAAGTTGGCAAACGGGCGATGGCGAACGCTGAATGATTGCGATGCAACGGACTTTTTCCTTTCCTATCCGGCAGAAAAAACTGCCTAAGCATGGAATATTCTCTATCTTTAGGCTAAAGATGGACATCTGCAGGCTAAAGATGGGCGTCTGCAACCTGAAGATGGACATCTGCAAGCTAAAGATGGAGTTTCCATGAGGATGCGCACGTTTTGCTCCCAAGCAAAGGAAGGATTCTAATTATTTCCGGCGGAAATGAACGAAAAGCAACGGGAATTTGTTTACTTTGCAATCCGATAACACCAGACATAGCTATGGGCAAGAAGAAAGACAAACGAGAGAAGAAGGCGGGCAAGCGCATGGGCAAGAAGCAACTGGCCGCCCTGCTGATGGAGTATTTCCACCGGAAAGGCAACGAAAGCGTGGCGTTGAAAAAGATTTTCGAGCAACTGAAGCTGACCACGCATCCGATGAAGATGCTCTGCATGGACATACTGGCAGACCTGAAAGAGGACGACTACGTCAGCGAGACGGAACACCACGTCTACCGGCTGCACAACCGGGGCATTGAAATGACGGGACGGTTCGTGCGGAAAAGCAACGGGAAGAACGCTTTCATCCCCGACGACGGCGGAGACCCTATCTTCATTGCCGAACGGAACGCGGCGCACGCCATGAACAACGACCGCGTGCGCATTGCCTACTATGCACGCCGGCGGGGGAAGACGGCCGAGGGCGAGGTGCTGGAAATTCTGGAGAGGGCCAACGACACCTTTGTCGGCACGCTGGAGGTGGGGAAGGGGTATGCTTTCCTGCTGACGGAAAACAGGACGCTGGCCAACGACATCTTCATCCCCAAGGACAAGCTGAAAGGCGGACGAACGGGGGACAAGGCGGTGGTGAAAATCACCGAATGGCCGGACAAGGCGAAGAATCCCATCGGGCAGGTCGTCGACATACTGGGACGGACGGGCGACAACAACACCGAGATGCACGCCATCCTGGCGGAGTTCGGACTGCCCTACTCCTACCCCGCCAACGTGGAAGCGGCGGCGGACAAGATTCCGGACGAAATCACGGACGAGGAGATAGCCCGCCGCGAGGACTTCCGCCGCGTCACTACCTTCACCATCGACCCGAAGGACGCCAAGGACTTTGACGACGCGTTGTCCATACGCAGCTTGGGCGGCGGTCTGTGGGAGGTGGGCGTGCACATTGCCGACGTCAGCCACTATGTGAAGGAGGGGACCGTCATCGACAAAGAGGCGGAAAGGCGCGCCACGTCGGTCTACCTCGTGGACCGCACCATCCCCATGCTGCCCGAAAGGCTCTGCAACGAGCTTTGCTCCCTACGCCCCGACGAGGAAAAGCTGGCCTACAGCGTCGTTTTCCAGATGAACGACAAAGCCGAGGTGCTGCAACACCGCATTGTGCACACCGTCATCCGGAGCGACCGCCGCTTCACCTACGAGGAAGCGCAGCAAGTCATCGAGACGGGCGATGGGGACTATAAATATGAATTGCTGGAACTGGACCGCCTGGCGAAGCTGTTGCGCGAGAAACGGTTTGCCAACGGCGCCTTGGATTTCGACCGGGTGGAGGTGAAGTTCGAGATTGACGAGAAAGGCAAGCCGCTGCGCGTCTACTTCAAGGAATCGAAAGACGCCAACAAGCTGGTGGAGGAGTTCATGCTGCTGGCCAACCGCACCGTGGCCGAGGCCGTGGGAAAGGCGCCCCAAGGCAAGAAGGCGAAGGTGTTCCCCTACCGCATACACGACCTTCCGGACCCGGCAAAGCTGGACACGCTGGCGCAGTTCATCGCCCGCTTCGGCTACAAGCTGCGAACGGCGGCCGGAAAGGAGGAGCTGACACGATCTATCAACCGGCTGCTGACGGACGTGAAGGGAAAGAAGGAGGAAAACCTGGTGGAGACGGTGTCCATACGGGCGATGCAGAAGGCGCGCTATTCCACCCACAACATCGGGCACTACGGGCTGGGGTTCGACTATTACACGCACTTCACCTCGCCCATCCGACGCTATCCGGACATGATGGTGCATCGCCTGCTGACAAAGTACTTGGACGAGCACGGACGCACGGTGAGCGAGAAGAAGTATGAGGCCCTGTGCGAGCACAGCAGCGCCATGGAGCAACTGGCGGCGCAGGCGGAACGGGCCAGCATCAAGTACAAGCAGGTGGAGTTCATGCAGGAGCACGTGGGGCAGGTGTACGACGGGGTGATATCGGGCGTGACGGAATGGGGCCTCTACGTGGAGCTGAACGAGAACAAATGCGAGGGGATGGTGCCTATCCGCGACTTGGACGACGACTATTACGAATACGACGAGAAGAACTACTGCCTGCGCGGACGGCGCAAGAAGCATGTCTACAGCCTGGGCGACGCCATCACCGTCCGGGTGGCCCGCGCTAATCTGGAGAAGAAGCAACTGGACTTCGCGCTGGCATGACGGACGCCGTGCCGTCCACCCGGACCAGGGTTGTGGCCAGGCGGCGCACCGCCTCCGCGTCGTGGCTCACCAGGATGACGGCGCACGTGCGGCGCAATTCTTCCAACAAGGCGTAAAGGCGCGTTTCGGAAGAGCGGTCCAGGTAGGCGTCCGGCTCGTCGAGAATCAACACTTCGGGATCGGATATGACGGCCCGCCCCAACAAAGTCCGCTGCAATTGCCCACCGCTCAGGGCGCCGATGGGGCGGCGTTCCAGGCCGTCCAAGCCCATGCGCCGGATGACTTCGCGGGCCTTCTGCCGCTGGGCGGAAGCAAAGGGCGAGACGAGGGACTTGCTGCCGGCCAGGCCGGAGAGGACGACTTCGGCCACGGTGATGGGGAACTTGCGGTCGATGCGGGCATATTGGGGCAGGTAGCCCATGCGCAGCTTCGCGCCGGAAGAAGGGCCGGGATGGCAGGTTATCTCTCCTTCAACGGGTTCCAGCAGGCCCAGGATGCACTTGACAAGGGTGGTCTTGCCGCCTCCGTTGGGACCGACAACGCCCAGGAAGTCGCGCTCGCGGACGGTGAGGTTGACGTCGCGCAGGACGGGATGCCCGTCGTAGGCGGCGCAGAGACGCTTCACTTCTATCAATATCTTCTGTTTTCCTTCCATGTTTTTTCCTCACTTTCCTTTTCCAGACAAGACTTCGGCCACGTGCAGCATCTCCGCCGGCCAGTCATAGGCCAAGGGGTTGACAGATTCGACGCGCGCGCCGGTCTGGCCGGCAATCAGCTCGGCATGGCGGCGGTCAAACTCCGGCTGCACGAAGACGACGCGCACTTGCTGCCGCCGGGCTTCGTCTACCAGCGTCTTCAGCCCGGCGGGCGAAGGTTCCTTGCCGCCGGCTTCGATGGGAATCTGCCGCAGGCCGTAGTCGCGGGCGAAATACGAGAGGGCGGGATGGTAGATCATAAACGCGCGGTCGGCGCCGGGGGCGGACAGGAGCGCGCGGCACAGGCTGTCTACGCGCTGAATGACGCGCCCCAGACTGTCGCAACGGTGGCGGTAGAGGGAATCCCCGCCGGGGTCGAGGGCGATAAGGGCGTTGGTCAGGTTGTCCGCCATGCGCAAGGCGTTGGGGGCGGAAGACCAGATGTGCGGTTCCACGCCTGCCGCGCCGGGACTGTGGGCGGCGGCATGGTCTTCGTCGTAGATCAAATCGACGCCTTCCGAGAGGTCGAAGAAGCGCAGATGGGGAGCGTTGTCCGCCAGTCGGTCCATCCAGGTTTGCTCGAAGCCGATGTAGCCGACGCGCAGGTAGGCCACGCTGTGCGAGAGTTCGGCCAACTGGCGCGGCGTGGGGTCGTAGGTCTCCGGACTGGCTCCCTTGGGCACGAGGCTGACGACGCGGAAACGGTCGCCCGCCAAGGCTTCGGCAAAGTAGCGCACGGGTTCGATGGAGACGGCCAGCAAGGGGCGTCCGTCGTCCACAGGCTCTGCGGCGCGGCGCGGCGAACAGGCAGCCGGCAGCAGGGCGGCAAATAGCAGCAGTATCAGAAAGTTTCTCATATCCAATTAGTTTTTCCTCGCCCGCAATATCTCGCGCTTCCCGCCGGGCGGGCCGGGCAGGCGCTCTGTCAAAAAGCCCGCTTGTTGCAACAAGCGGCGCACGCTCCCCTTGGCGCAATAGGTGGCCAACACGCCGCCGGGCGATAGGGCGGCATAAAGGGCGGCAAAACCTTCGGCGGTCCACAGGGCGGGTTGCTTGTCCGGGGCGAAAGCGTCGAAATAGACAACGTCGAACGAAGACGGGGCGAAGGCAAAGGTGGTGAAGTCGGCCCGGAGTTTCTGCAACGTGAAGCAGGGGGAAAGGCTTACGGCTTCTTCCCAAGGGGCTTCGTGCAGGGCGCGCAGGCGGTCGGAAGGCTCGTAGCCCAAAGCCAAGGCTTGCGCGGGAGAAAGCGGGCAAAGCTCAAGCGCGGCGTAACGGACGAGACGGCCCGAACGGTCGGCTTCGAGCCACGTCAGCAGGGCGTTCAACCCCGTGCCAAAGCCCACTTCGAGCACGCGCGGCGCGGCGGCAGGACTGGCGCGAAGGCCCATGTCGACAAATACGTGGCGCGACTCGGACAAGGCACCTTTCACGGAGTGGTAATGCTCGTCCAGCGCGGGGACGTAGAGGGTGGCGCTGCCGTCGGCGGTAGGTTCAATGCGTATGTCCATCGGTTTTCTCTTTAAGTAGATGTTCAGAATTAAATGATAATTTAGCAATTAAATGAAGAATGGAGAATCGCGCTTCGCGTAAAATGAAGAATCTTCGTTGGAAGCGGAAAATTCTTCATTCTTCATTCCTCATTCTTCATTCTTATAAAATCCCTTGCAATGCCCAAAGCATCACGACGTAACGGGCCAGCTTGCCTGCAAACATGGACAGGGTCGTCAGCCACAGGTTGCTGCGCATGAAGCCCAAGGCCACCGCAATGGCTTCGCCCACGAAAGGCAGGAAGGCAAAGAAGGCCATCAGCGCGCCCCGCCCTTGGAGGAAGCGTTGCATCCGCTCCACCTTGTCGCGCCGGACGCCCAGGTATTTCTCAATCCAGTCCGTCCGGCCCAGGCGGCCCAGCCAATAGCACGTCAGCCCGCCCAAGGTGTTGCCCAACGAGGCGGACAACACGCAAGCCCAAGGCTCCAGCCCCATGGCCACCAATGCGCCCATCACCAACTCGGAACTGAACGGCAGTATGCTGCCCGCCAACAAGGCCGATAGGAACAATCCCACCAACCCCCAGTCCGTCAACAGCTGCACCAGCGCGTCTACGAAAGCCTCCATACGTTCCAAAGATATAAGGCAAAGACGCCCGCCAAAGCCAGGATGAAGAAGGCATTGGCCATGCGCCCGTGGCCCAACACGAACAAGTGGCCCGCCAGGACGCTGACGCATGCCGCCGACAGAGGCATCAGCAACGCGCCATACGGAGGCTGCAACACCGCGTAGAAGAAAAAGGCAAGAGCCATCCAGACCAGGAAACGCAGGTAGTTGCGCGTGCGGATTTTGTCTTCATAGCCTTTGGCAAAAAAGCGGCCCGCCGCAACGGCCCAGAGCACGAACAGATAGCCCAACATGCCCGCCATAGGGGCATCGAAGCCCCGGAAGGGAGGGGCAACCCGCGCCATGTCCCGGAAAGGGGCCAGGAACAGGTCCATCTGCCCGTGCCAATAAGCGTGTCCCAACAGGAACCAATAAGGCAATGCCCAGCCCAACAGCGTGGCCAGGAAACCTCTCAACGACAGCGACTGGAACATCCACGCGCCTATCCACAGGAACGGCAGGAAGAAAACCAACTGGGGAACGGCCAGGCAACCCACGCCCCAACACGCCGCAGCGGCAAACAAGAAAGACGGGGCGGACGGATGGCGGTAGCTGCCAAAGAGAAAGTAGAGCGCGCAGACAAACGCCAACGCGGCCGCATCGCCGGCATGAAGGGCGTAGAGCGCGGGAGGGAAGGCGGCCAACAACGCGAACCACACCGCCGTCTGGAAAGAAGCCCGGATGCGGATCAGGGCAAAGGCGTTGTTCAGCACAATCAGCAAGCAGCCCGCCAACGCTTGCGCCAAGAAGCCGCCCCAATAGGCCAAGGCAGGAGGCAGGGACACATGCCCCGCCCACAGCGAGCCTTCGCCCGCCGGCCGCCCTTGGACAGGCAACACGGCTTGCGCCAGCAGGCGGCAGGCAAAAACTATCAGCAAGGCGGCGGGCAAGGTATAACGCCCTGCCACCACCCGTGCCTGGAATCGTTTCTTCGCGCTCATGGCATGCAATGGCCCAGCAAGGCTGCTCTTAAAGGTCGAAGCCGATGTCGCGGCGGAAATATTTCTTCTCAAACTCTATCAGGCCGGCTGCCCGGTAGCTCTGCGCCAAAGCCTCTTCCTTGGTAGCGCCGTAGGAGCAGACAGCCAACACGCGCCCGCCGCTGGTCACTACCCGGCCGTCCTTCAGCACCGTGCCGGCATGGAAGAGGATACTGCCCGTGGCAGCGGCTTCGTCCAGCCCGCCCATGGGCTTGCCTTTCTCGTAGGCTTCGGGGTATCCTCCGCTGACCAGCATCACGCAGGCGGCGGCACGCGGGTCTTCCTCCACCGGGCGGTGGTCCAAGTCGCCGTCGCGCACGCCTTCCAGCAGGTCCACCAGGTCGTTCTTGAGGCGCAGCATGACGCTCTCCGTCTCCGGGTCGCCCATGCGGACGTTGTACTCGATGACGTATGGCTCGCCGCCCACGTTCATCAGTCCCAGGAAGATGAAGCCCTTGTAGAAGATGCCTTCCTGGCGCAAGCCGCGCACGGTAGGCTCGATGATGCGGGCGCGCACCTTCTGCATGAACGCCTCGTCGGCAAAGGGGACGGGCGTCACGCTGCCCATTCCGCCCGTGTTCAGGCCCCGGTCGCCCTCGCCGATGCGCTTGTAGTCCTTAGCCACCGGCAAGACTTGGAAGTGCAGGCCGTCGGTCAGGACGAAGACGCTGCATTCGATGCCGCTCAGGTATTCTTCAATCAGCACCGTGTCGCTTGCCTCGCCGAACATGCCGCCCAGCATTTCCTGCAACTCGCGCTTGGCTTCCTCCAACGTAGGCAGGATAAGCACGCCCTTGCCGGCGCAGAGCCCGTCGGCTTTCAATACATAAGGAGCCTGAAGGGTCTCCAGGAAAGCCAGTCCCTCTTCCAGATTCTCGCGGGTGACGCTCTTGTGGCGGGCCGTGGGGATGCCATGGCGCAACATGAAGGCTTTGGCAAAGTCCTTGCTGCCCTCCAGCTGCGCGCCGGCCTTCGTCGGGCCGATGACCGCGATGCGCTTCGTGCGGGGGTCAGAGGCAAAGTCGTCATAGATGCCGCGCACCAGCGGGTCTTCGGGGCCTACCACCACCATCTCCACGCCGTGCGTCAGGGCAAAATCCTTCAGGGCAGTGAAGTCGGTGGCTTTGATGTCTACGTTCTCGCCCACCAGCGCCGTGCCGGCATTTCCGGGAGCTATGTAAAGTTTGCCCACCTTGGGGCTTTGGGCTATCTTCCACGCCAATGCATGTTCGCGGCCGCCCGAACCGAGTAATAAGATGTTCATATTCAGTAGGTTTAATATGGTTTATTATCTATATGCAGAATCCCCTATGGCCTGCCTGCGCGTGTCACCGGGATCCCTGTTTCAGGTGGTCGTCGAAGTAGCGCGTGATCTTCTCGTGCAGGTGCACGCGGTCCCGTCCCAACACGTTGTGGTCGTGTCCCGGATAGATGAAGAGGTCGGGATAAGTGCGGGCGTCCACGCACGCCTTCATGAAGGACAGCGTGTGTTGCAGGACGCACGTGCGGTCGTGGTCGTCGTGGATGATGAGCAGGTGCCCCTTCAACTGTCCGGCCAACTGCTTGAGGTCGCTGCCGGCATAACCCTCGGGATTGGCCTGGGGCGTGTCCATATAGCGTTCGCCGTACATCACCTCGTAGTACTTCCAGTCGATGACCGGCCCGCCGGCCACGCCCACCTTGAAGAGGTCGGGATAACGCAGGACGAGGCCCGTGGTCATGTGTCCGCCGAAGCTCCAGCCATGCACGCCGATGCGCTCGCCGTCCACATAGGGCAGCGTGCGGAGCCATTCAGCCGCCTTCGCCTGGTCCTTGCCCTCCTCGATGCCAAGACGACGGAACGTGCAGTTCTCGAAGCCCAGGCCGCGGTTGGAGCTGCCGCGGTTGTCGATGGTGAACATGATGTAGCCCCGGTTGGCCATGTAGAGGTCCCAGCCTCGGGCGGCATACATGTAGTTGGACACCAGCATCTGCGCGTGCGGGCCGCCGTAGACGTAGACGATGACGGGGTATTTCTTATTGGGGTCGAAGTCTGCGGGCTTCAACATGCGCCAGTACAGCGTGGTGGTGTCGTCCGCCGCCTTCATCTTGCCGGTCTCCACGAGAGGCATCACCAGTCCTTTGAAGGGATCTTCGGCTGTCAGCAGGCGGGCGGTCTGCTTGCCATTGGC
>CALUOW010000087.1 GCA_944322365.1 uncultured Bacteroides sp. | reverse complement strand
GCATAATAGTTGCCGTAGGGCTTGTGCAGCAGGTAGAGGTCGATGTAGTCCAGCCCGAGCAACTTCATGGACTTGTCGAAAGCTCGGAGCGCATCGTCATATTCATAGTCCTGCACCCATAGTTTGGTAGTGACGAATACCTCTTCCCGTTTCAGTCCGCTGTGCCGGATGGCATTGCCCACTTGTTCTTCATTGAAATAGGAGGCGGCCGTGTCTATCATACGGTAACCTGTTTCGAATGCTTCGCTTACCACGCGCTCGGTGTCTTCTGCTGGAATTTGGAACACGCCGAAGCCAATGGCCGGCATCATGACACCATTGTTCAGTCTTGTCTCTTTCATGTCAAGTATCTTTTGGTTGATACTGCAAAATTACGCGGTGGCGATCAGAAAAGCGTTACACAATGCGTAGGGAAATTTTCACGATTCGTGGATTTTGTCTACTTTCGCGTACACCTTTAAAGTAAATGAATGATGGAGCAGAATGTACAGGATAAAAAAGACATCCCGCTGAAGGAAATTGCCGACCGGATGAATTTCTCGTCGCTCTCTCATTTCAGCCGTTATGTGCAGAAGCAGCTGGGCATGTCTCCGTCGGCATACCGGAACCGGGCTGTCGGGAAGCCTTAGCTTGTAGCTGGTGGGATGAGGCGTTGGTGTCAGGAGGGGGAGGTATCCTTTCGGTACTGCGCCGGCGACACCCCGCACTCCCGCTTGAAGAACTTCCCGAAAGCGACTGGTCTCTGAAGCCCAGCATCTCGGCCACCTGCTGCACGGAGAGGGACGAGTTGCGCAGGCAGATTTTGGCTTCACGGACAAGCAGGGATGTCAGGATGCTGCCTGCCGTGCGTCCGCGTGTCCGCTTCAGGATGGCGGAGAGGGTGTCGGGCGAGACGCCTATCTGCTTGGCGTACCACGACACTTCGTGCTGCTCGCGGCAATGGGTTTGGGCCAGGTAGAAGAAGTGCGAGGTGATGTCGTGCCAATGCGCGTCGCCCGATGTAAGCTGGATAGCGGTTCCAGCTTAGTTCCTTGCCTTGGAACCTTTGTATCCACTGGGTGGAACCGTCGTATCCATTGGGTGGAACCAACGTATCCACTGGGTGGAACCGACGTATCCAAAGTATGGAACCCATGTATCCAAAGCATGGAACCTACGCAGCCCCTATATATCTCATTTATTAAAAAGAACATTATGAAACTCGGAACCTTTATAGACCGTCCCATCCTGGCGTGCGTCATCTCCGCACTTATCCTGCTGGCCAAGACGGCCATCCTCATCACCGAGTACGCCGCCACACGCCGCCGTCAGGGCATGACGGTGCTCACGATGGTCATCGGCATGTTGCCCCTGGTCTTCGCCTCCGGAGCGGGCGCCAACGGCAATGTCTCCTTGGGCACGGGCGTCGTGGGCGGCATGATAGTCGGCACCATCGCCCTGCTCTTCGTGGTGCCCTCGCTGTTTATCGTCTTCCAGGCGATAGAGGAGCGGGTGATGCCCCGGCGAGTGCATGAATAATTCTTACACCAAGGTGTAGGTTAAACCTTTACCAAGATGTAGGCAGGTTGTTCACCTTGGTGAATAGCTTTCCTTCACCATGGTGAACCAGTCTCCTTCACCAAGGTGAACCAGCCGTCTACACCATGGTGAAGATCTGACTAAGATAATGCTTTGATAATCAGATATACACAAATCTTACTTTTATCATCCATCTTATGAAACGACGAATGAAAGCGATAAGAAAAATTTTGACATTTATAACTGTCTCCTCCCTGCTTGCCTCGTGCGGTGTCTACACCCGATACGAGCGTCCCGCGCAGGCTTTGAACGGCCTCGACAGCCTTTACCGCCCGGAGAACCGGCCGGACACGGCGCGCTCCCTGGCTTCCCTCCGTTGGGAGGAACTCTTTACTGACCCTTGCCTGCAAGTACTGATACGGCAAGGATTGGCAGCTAATACGGACTTGCAAGTCGCCCGCCTGCAAGTGGAGGAGGCGCAGGCGACGTTGCGGCAGAGCAAGCTGAGCTATCTGCCCTCCGTAGACTTCGCACCTGAAGGAGCCCTGAGCAGCGTGGACGAAGGCAAGGCGCAGAAGACCTACAATGTCGGCGCGTCGGCCTCGTGGGAGATTGACCTGTCGGGCCGACTGAGCAATGCCAAGCGCCGTGCCCGTGCCGCCCTGATGGAGAGCGACGCTTATAGGCAACTGATGCAGACGCAGGTCGTGGCCACGGTGGCGACCAACGTTTCCCGCAGTCGCTCAGCGTGGGCGTGCCGCTCGACGCGGGCAACGAGGTGAACAACGCCCTGACGTAATGCCAGACAGCGCGTGAACGCCTCCGCCTCGACCGTGAACAAGTCGCCCAACTGCAGACTACCGTAATGGACACGCAACTGCTGATGGATAACTCCGCCGACGTGAACTACCTGCAAGTGCTCACCGCACGCCAGTCACTGCTCTCTGCCTGCCTCACCGTGGCGCAGGACCGCTACGACGAGGCGCAGGGAGTCATCAGCCTCTACCATGCCTTAGGCGGAGGAGCGGAATAGCATTGAAACATAATCTAAGCCTTAATTACTCTTCATAAGTTCTTTATAGTTATGTCTGTGTCGCCCTGTCCGTGAGCATAGGGCGGCATTTCTATTTTAGTGCCGGGGCGCTTTCGCCTTGAGGACATGGATTACCAAAACGTGGGAGTATGATTACCCAAATATGGACGTTGCCGTTTCATGCTCGGAATGCTTAAATTTTTATTAATTTCACAAACAAAGAAGGCGTTTTTTTGTTATGCTTTTCGTAGCATGATTTTGAATGGATGATTCGGTTAATTATCGAGAATTGCAGGTTAAATCAGGTTAATTGGTTCGGATTGTTAATTAGTGAGTGTTAATTTTGCGGCTATGAAAAAGTCTACTATATGGATATTGGGCATCGTAATGGGGCTTTCATTTCTCAGTTTGCTGTATATGCAGCTCAGTTACATTGAGAAGATGGCCAAGATGCGTAATGAGCAGTTTGACGAATCTGTGAAGCGTGCTCTGATGGCTGCATCGAAAGATGTGGAGTTGAAGGAGGTGGACCGTTGGTTGCGGGAAGACATCTCCGAAGCCGAAAAAGAGGCTTGGGAACAATCGCGGATGAACGGGGTGACGCAAACAAGCCGCATCACCCAAACGCTGCCTAACGGGACGGTGCATTCGTTCGTCGAGTTCAAGAGCTTTAGCAAAGAACCGTCAACGTTGCCGAGGGCGGTGATTTCGCGCAAGCATGGGGCGAAAACCATCCCCAAGACTTCGCGCACCTTGTTGGACATGATCAGGAACCGCTACGTGTATCAGCGTGCTTTGGTGGACGAGGCGGTTTGGAAGATGGTCTACCATGCTAGCGACAAGCCTCTGCGCGAACGGGTGGATTTCCGCCAGTTGGACAGTTATATTCAATCCGGGTTGATTGACAACGGGATAGATTTGGATTATCACTTCAAGGTAATCGATGGCGACGGGCGCGAGGTATACCGTTGCAGCGATTACGACGATATGGGCAGTGAGAACTCTTATACGCAACCCTTGTTCCTCAACGACCCGCCGGCACGGATGAGCGTGGTGAAGATTCATTTTCCTGACCGTCGGAATTACATCTTCGATTCGGTCAGCTTTATGATTCCGTCGATGATCTTTACGTTCGTGCTGTTGATAACATTCATCTTCACGATCTATGTCATATTCCGTCAAAAGAAGTTGGCAGAGATGAAGAACGACTTTATCAACAATATGACGCACGAGTTCAAGACGCCGATTTCCACCATATCCTTGGCTGCCCAGATGCTGAAGGACCCGGCGGTGGGCAAGTCTCCCGCTATGTTTCAGCACATATCGGGCGTCATCAATGATGAAACGAAGCGTTTGCGCTTCCAGGTGGAGAAGGTGTTGCAGATGTCCATGTTCGACAGGCAGAAGGCAACCCTGAAAATGAAGGAACTGGACGTGAACGAGTTGATTTCCGGCGTTGTCAATACGTTTGCCCTGAAGGTGGAGCGGTATAACGGGAAGATTGAAACCGAGTTGAATGCCACCGACTCCTTCATCGAGGCGGACGAGATGCACGTCACGAATGTGATATTTAACTTGATGGACAATGCCGTGAAGTACAAATGCCCGGACAGGGATTTGGTATTGGTGGTCAGGACATGGAATGAGCCGGAGAAGGTGATGATTTCCGTCGAAGACAACGGCATTGGCATCAAGAAAGAAGATTTGAAAAAGATATTTGATAAATTCTACCGCGTGCATACGGGTAATCTGCACGATGTGAAAGGTTTCGGGCTGGGATTGGCTTATGTGAAGAAGATTATTACGGACCACAAAGGAACCATCCGGGCCGAAAGCGAACAGAACGTAGGAACCAAATTTATTATTGCATTACCTTTAACTAAAAAATAGATTGATATGGACGAGAAATTGCGTATTTTGTTGTGCGAAGACGATGAAAATCTTGGCATGCTTTTAAGGGAATATTTGCAGGCAAAGGGCTATGCCGCCGATTTGTGTCCCGATGGCGAAGCCGGTTACAAGGCTTTCTTGAAGAATAAATATGATTTGTGCGTGTTCGATGTGATGATGCCCAAGAAAGACGGCTTCACATTGGCGCAAGAAGTCCGCGCGGCCAATGCGGACATCCCCATCATCTTCCTGACGGCCAAGACGCTGAAGGAAGACATATTGGAAGGTTTCAAGATTGGTGCGGACGACTACATCACCAAGCCCTTCAGCATGGAGGAATTGACTTTCCGCATCGAGGCCATCCTGCGCCGGGTGCGTGGCAAGAAGAACAAGGAAAGCAACATCTACAAGATTGGCAAGTTCACGTTTGACACGCAGAAGCAGATCCTTTCCACGCCGGAGAAGCAAACCAAGCTGACCACCAAGGAATCTGAATTGTTGAGTTTGCTCTGCGCGCATGCCAACGAGATTTTGCAACGCGACTTTGCTTTGAAGACCATTTGGATTGACGACAATTATTTCAATGCCCGCAGCATGGATGTGTATATCACGAAGTTGCGCAAGCATCTGAAAGAGGATGACTCCATCGAGATTATCAATATCCACGGCAAGGGGTACAAGCTGATTACGCCCGACCAGGATTAAGGATACATATATATAATATGTGCAGATAAAGAGGCCGTCTCTAAAGCTAGGGGCGGCCTCTTTATCTTGTTCGCCCGTGCCGTGCGTCTTGCATAAGCAGAAGATAATCCTTATCTTTGCCCGCACGTAAAAAAACATTGGATAGAATAGAACAAAAAATGAAGAATCCTTTAAGATTGCTTTCTCTCTGTACGCTGTTTGTTGTCCTTGGCATACAGGCGCAGGATAAGGGCTTTGTCCCTCCCTTCGATTTTCCCCTCACGTTCAGCGGCAACTTCGGCGAGATACGTGCCAATCATTTCCACGGCGGATTGGACTTCAAGACAGGCGGCGTGAGCGGCAAGCCGGTGCGCGCGTTGGCCGATGGTTATGTGTCTCGCATACGGGTCACACACGGTTCGGGCTATGTCTTGCATGTTACCTATAAGAATGGTTACACCACGATCAATCGCCACCTCAGCGCTTTTGTGGGCGAGATGGCCCGCCGGGTGGAAAACCTGCAGTATGAGGAAGAGAGTTGGGAGGTAGACATAACCCCGGCTCCCGACGAATATCCCGTTCATGCCGGGCAAGTCATGGCCTTGAGCGGCAATACTGGCTATTCCTTCGGCCCGCACTTGCATCTGGACTTCATCGAAGACAAGACGGGCGACAGCGTGGATCCTTTGCCCTTCTTCCGGAAATACGTCAAAGACCATACGGCGCCCCGAGCGCAGGGCATCATGCTTTTCCCCCAGGCAGGCAAGGGGGCGGTGAATGGCAAGCAGACGCCCCAATCGTTCCCCCTGAAACCCGGCAAACCGGTGACGGCCTGGGGATGGGTGGGCATCGGCATACGGGCATACGACTATATGGAGGGAGTTTCCAACAAATACGGCGTGCACACGGTGGTGCTGGAGGTGGACAGCCAGGAGGTATTCCGTAGCGTGGTGGACCGCTTCAGCGACGAGGAGAACCGCTACATCAATTCCTGGACATACGGGCAATACATGAAGTCTTTCATCGACCCGGGAAACCGCCTGCGCCTGCTTCATGCCTCCAACGGGCAGAGGGGGTTGGTGCTGATTGACGAAGAGCGTCCCTACCGCTTTGTCTACACGCTGAGCGATGCCTTGGGCAATACGTCCAAAGTCAGCTTCACGGTGCAAGGCAAACGGATGGAAGTGAAACCCGTGCAGCACCGCGAGAAGTACATCCTGCATTGGGATCGCGTCAATGTCCTGCAAGAACCCGGCCTTTATCTGGCCATACCCAAAGGGATGCTTTATGAAGACGCCTACCTGGATTACGCCGTCCGGGCCGATAGCGGGGACATTGCCTTGACCTATCGGCTGAACGGCACGAACATTCCCCTGCACAGCTATTGCGACATGAGTATCGGTTTGCGCCGTATGCCTGTGGCAGACAGTACCAAATATTACGTGGCAGGCATCAACCGGCGCGGGAAGAAATACTACGTGGGCGGACATTATGAGGACGGACAGATGAAGGTGCGCATCCGCGAGTTGGGCACCTACACCGTGGCCATAGATACGGCGCCGCCCGTGTTGACGCCTGTCAATCCCAAGAACTGGGGGCGTACAGGGCGCATTGTCCTCAAGGCGCGCGACAAGGAGACGGGCGTCTACTCTTATCGCGGCACTATCGACGGGCACTATGCCCTCTTTGGCAAGCCCAACTCCATCCAAGGGAATTTGGTGTGCGAATTGTCCCACGCCCGCATCGAGAAGGGGAAGCGGCATAGACTCGAAATGACCGTGACAGACGCTTGCGGCAACCAAACGACGGAATGGTATGACTTCACGTGGTAGAATGGTTGGTATTAATTCCTTATGGCGTGCGGCTTATGCAACTAAAGGTATGGACTTTGCCCACAAAAGGTGCCACCTTTGCCTAGAAAAGGTGCCACCTTTATATGGAAAAGGTGCCACCTTTTCTTTGCCTTTCCCGTATGTATTGATAATCAATGTGCTACGAATGCCTTGTTTAACTTGACTATTTATTTACAATTTTAATTATAAAAGATTGATATGAACATCAAAAGACTGACACTCACCCTGCTCTTGGCGACGGCCGTGGCCTCTTATCTGCCCGCCTGCACCAACCTGATTGTGGGCAAGAACGCTTCGGCGGACGGCTCCACCATCGTATCCTATTCTGCCGATTCCTACGGATTGTTCGGCGAGTTGTATCACTATCCTGCCGCTGTCTATCCCAAAGGCACGATGCTGGCCATCCACGAATGGGACACCGGCAAGTACCTGGGGCAGATAGAGCAAGCCCGCCAGACGTATAACGTCATTGGCAACATGAACGAATTTCAGCTGACCATCGGCGAGACCACCTTTGGCGGACGGCCCGAATTGGTGGACACCACGGGCATCATCGACTATGGCAGCTTGATTTACCTGGCCTTGCAACGTTCGCGCAACGCCCGCGAAGCCATCCGGGTGATGACCGACTTGGTGCAGGAATATGGTTATTACAGCAGCGGCGAGTCCTTCACCATTGCCGACCCCAACGAGATTTGGATTATGGAGATGATAGGCAAAGGCCCCGGCGTGCGTGGCGCCGTGTGGGTGGCTGTGCGCGTGCCCGACGATTGTATCTCGGCCCATGCCAACCATAGCCGCATCCATCAATTCGACCTGGACGACAAAGAGAATTGCATCTACTCGCCCGATGTCATCTCCTTTGCCCGCGAGAAGGGTTATTTCTCCGGAGTCAACAAGGATTTCAGCTTCTCCAAGGCATACGCTCCCACGGGATTCGGCGAGTTGCGCTATTGCGAAGCCCGCGTGTGGAGTTATTATAATATGTTTACGGACGATGGGCAGAAATACCTTTCTTATATAGAAGGCGACGACCCCACGCCCATGCCCCTCTTTGTGAAGCCCAACCGCAAGATTTCCGTGCAAGACGTGAAGAACGCCATGCGCGACCATTACGAAGGCACGCCGCTGGACATCAGCCAGGACTTCGGGGCAGGCGCTTATCATTCCCCCTACCGCCTTTCTCCCTTGGACTTTGAGGTGGACGGGCAGAAGTACTTCAACGAGCGTCCCATCTCTACCCAGCAGACGGGCTTTGTCTTTGTGGCGCAGATGCGCGCCGACTTGCCCGACCCGGTGGGCGGCGTCTTGTGGTTTGGCACGGACGATGCCAACATGACCGTCTTCACGCCCGTCTATTGCTGCACGGATCAAGTCCCCGTCTGCTATACCCGTGTGGACGGAGCCGATTACATCACCTTCTCTTGGAATTCTTCCTTCTGGATATTCAACTGGGTAGCCAACATGGTCTATCCCCGTTATGACCTCTTGATAGGCGATGTGCGCGCCACGCAGCAAGAATTGGAGCAAACCTTCAACGACGCCCAGGCAGGCATTGAGTCTTCCGCCCTCCAACTGTGGCAGAGCGACCCCGATAAAGCCAAAGCTCTCCTGACCAACTATACGAACCTGACAGCTCAAAGCGCCTTCGATGCCTGGAAACGCTTGGGCGAATACCTGGTGGTGAAGTATAGCGACGGCGTCATTCGCCGCACTACGGAGGACGGACGCTTCGAACGCAACTCCATCGGCCAGCCTGCCGGCGTCATTCGCCCCGGATTTCCTGAAGATTTCAAGAAAGAATATGTTAAACAGACAGGTAATCGATATAAAATGCCCGAATAATTTGTCGGTTCATTTTATCTCGCTATCTTTGTAGGCGATTGAATGACAGAGATTGTAACCTTTTAAATTATCATATTCATGGAGAATCAAGAACTTATCAAACAAGTGACAGAAAAGGCCGAACAGTGGTTGTCTCCTGCCTACGACGCAGAAACCCAGGCCGAAGTGAAACGTATGTTGGAAAACGAGGACAAGACCGAGTTGATAGACAGCTTCTACAAGGATTTGGAGTTCGGCACGGGCGGATTGCGCGGCATCATGGGCGCCGGTAGCAACCGCATGAACATCTATACGGTGGGTGCCGCCACGCAAGGTCTGGCCAACTACCTGAACAAGAATTTCAAGGACTTGGAGCAAATCTCCGTAGTCGTCGGCCACGATTGCCGCAACAACAGCCGCAAGTTTGCCGAAATCTCAGCCGACATCTTCTCGGCCAACGGCATCAAGGTTTACCTCTTCGACGACCTGCGTCCGACGCCCGAAGTCTCCTTCGCCATCCGCCACCTCGGTTGCCAGAGCGGTATCAACATCACCGCCAGCCACAATCCGCGCGAGTATAACGGCTACAAGGCTTATTGGGACGACGGCGCACAGGTATTGGCCCCGCACGACACGGGCATCATCGACGAAGTGAACAAGGTGAAGATTGGCGACATCAAGTTCAATGGCAACAAAGACCTCATCCAGATTATCGGCGAAGACGTGGACAAGGTATACTTGGACATGGTGCATGGCATCTCCATCGACCCCGAAGTCATCAAGCGCCAGAAAGACCTCTGCATCGTCTATACCCCGTTGCATGGCGCAGGCCGCACGCTCATCCCGCGTTCGCTGAAGGAGTGGGGCTTTGAAAACGTGCATTGCGTGGAAGAGCAGATGGTGAAGGACGGCAACTTCCCCACCGTTGTTTCGCCCAATCCCGAAAATGCAGAAGCATTGACCTTGGCTATCAAGCTGGCCAAGCAACTGGATGCCGACATCGTGATGGCCAGCGACCCCGATGCCGACCGTGTAGGCATGGCTTGCAAGAACGACAAGGGCGAATGGGTGCTCATCAACGGCAACCAGACGTGCCTCATCTTCCTCTACTACATCATCCGCAACCGC
>CALUOW010000086.1 GCA_944322365.1 uncultured Bacteroides sp. | reverse complement strand
GTAATGTTGCACTCGCTGGTTGACTCTGCCTGAGCGCGCACGATACGGCCTAGCAGAAAATAGCGTCTGATTTATTTGTGTATCTGACAAATAATTCGTTCCTTTGCAACCGCTTTCGCGCAATCGCTGTCAGGAACAACAGAGAAAGCCTGGTATGTTGCGTAGTAACGATAACAATTTAATCAACAAAAACAATGGATTTAATTAAAATTGCAGAAGAAGCATTTGCTACGGGCAAGCAGCACCCCAAATTCAAAGCCGGTGACACCGTAACCGTGGCATATCGTATCGTGGAAGGTAACAAGGAGCGTGTACAGAACTATCGCGGCGTTGTTATCAAGATTTCCGGCCACGGAGAGAAGAAGCGTTTCACCGTCCGCAAAATGTCCGGCACGGTAGGCGTAGAACGTATTTTCCCCATCGAATCGCCGGCTATCGACAGCATCGAGGTGAACAAGATCGGCAAGGTGCGTCGCGCCAAGTTGTACTACCTGCGCGCCCTCACCGGCAAGAAAGCCAGAATCAAAGAGAAAAGAGTTTTGGGATAAGCCTGCTCTTGTCTTAGGATTTGAGGAAATAAAAAAGGGAAACCGTCAACGAGCGGTTTCCCTTTTTTATTTCCTCAAATTTCGTCGGGCCACGGACAAGGTTGCCCTGTCTGCTTGAACGACGGGCGTTGCCCGCCGCACGAGCGAAGGAAACGCCCCAAGTCTGCCGAGAGTTTCCTTACCACGTCCGGATACGCGGCAGCGCAATCATGCTTCTCGCTAATATCCGCCGGGATGTCATACAACTCTTTCTTGCCTGTCTCATAGAAATAGACCAACTTCCACTTCCCTTGGCGAATGGCGCACGTCGGACCGATGCCGGGGCCGTCTTCCCCCCAGATGTTGGGACAGTTCCAATAGAGGCTGCGGCCGGCCGAAGTGTCGCCCGCCTGCTTCAGCATGGGCACGAAGCTAATGCCGTCCACCACCTGCGGCGTTTCGTAATCCTGCACGCCGGCCATTTCAAGGATGGTCGGGAAATAATCTTCCGCTATCAGATACCGATCACAGCGCGAGCCCGGTTCCGTCACGCCCGGCCAAGAAACTATCATCGGTTCGCGGATGCCTCCTTCATAGGCAGAACCTTTGCCACTGTTCAGGGGATAGTTCTGCGTGTAGAGCGGCTCGTCGCGCCATCCGGCTCCCGTACAGTAACCGCCATTGTCGCCCATGAAAAGGATGATGGTATTGTCCGCTTCGCCATTCTCTTCCAACCAATCCATGATGTCGCCCAAACTCTTGTCCATCCCTTCAATCAGCGATGCATAGGCCGCTTCTTTGTCCGAAAGACCCTTCTGCTTGTACTTATCGAAGAAACGCACATCCTTGTCAATGGGGATATGGATGGCATAGTGGGACATGTAGAGATAGAAAGGCTGGTTGTAGGTTTTGGCCTTATCCAACGCCTTCAACGCCTCTTGCGTCAACGCCTCGGTGACAAAGGTGCCCGTCTGCCAATATTGCCGCAAACCCGGCACGGCATTAAGCGCTGTCGGGCGGCCTTGGGCATCGTGTCCATAATTGTATTCGCTCAAGTACGTAGCCAATCCGCCGGCAGCATGTCCGGCAATGTTCGTCTCAAAGCCGAAGTGGCACGGATTCTCCCCCGGCGTATCAATGGCTCCCCAGTGCGCTTTGCCGCAATGGATGGTGTGATAGCCCGCGTCCTTGAGCAACTGCACGAAAGAGGCGCCGACAAACGTATTGTTCGTGCCGGGCACCTGCGCAATGCCATTGTAATTCCAATCGGGCAGGTCCAACACGTCGCTCTCCAAGTCGGTGCTCACGTTCTTTTGGAAGGTCCAGTTCGTCACCCGGTGGCGGGCAGCATTGGCTCCCGTCATCAGGCTGCAACGCGTGGGCGAGCTAATACTGGAGGCGTATGCCTGCGTGAACATCATGCCCTGCCGCGCCAAACGTTCCATATTGGGAGTCTCATAGCGTTCATTATAAAAAGTCTTTTCGCTCCAAAAGGGCAATGAAGTATCTTGCCAACCCATATCGTCCACCAAGAAGAAGATGATGTTGGGACGGCGATCCGCTTCGGGTTGCTGTCCGGCGGCGCAAGCATCCGTAGCGGTCCACGAAAGAGGCAACAAACCGGCTGTTGCCAAGAATAAAGTTCGGTTCATAATTCGTTTTTTGATAAAGATAAACAGATGTCTGACGTGTGATAGATGAGCCGCAAACAAGAGATATATCCTCCGCAAGCTGGAGATATATGCCCTGCCCGCTGGAGATATATGCGCCCTATGCGTTGATTCTTAGCCTCTTCACTCCACGAGGAAAGCCTCGAAGCTGCGGATGGCGGGCGTATCCATGCTCTTCTCCACGCATACCCGAAGAGCCGATGCCTCCAGCGGCCGGAAGTGTCCGATACGTTTGTGGCCTACGGCCGTGCCACGATCCACTTCCACCCAACGGCCCTCCACCTTGGCTTCGATGCGATAAGCCCGTATGCGCTCCCCTTGGACGAGGTCTTCTTGCAAAATGTAGGCATTCACCCGTTGCCGTGCGGGCAAAGAGAGGGTTAACTGCTTCTTGTTGCCCGATGTCGTAGCCAAAGGCGTGCCATAGCGGCGGGCAATCTCTTGGCCCCATTCCTGCATCCGCTTCACGTCGCCTTCAGGTATCAGTCCGTCCGGATTGGGCGTCAGGCCGACGACCAACGTGGCGTTGCGCCCGACGGACTTCTCGTACATCTCCATCAGATGCTCCAGCGGATAGAGAGAGCGGTCGTCGTCGCCGGGTTCCCAGAACCATTCGTGTCGTCCGTTGTATCCCCGCAAAGGGCTATCGGCCATGGCGGGCACCCAATAGGCTCCGTCCGGATCGCCGTGCGCCAGCAATTCTTCATACGACTGTATGCCGTCTGTGGCATTGCTGTGGCTGTAGGGCGTGGGGAAAGTGGACCAGCATGGATAGCCTACGGTGCCGGTCTCCGAACCTCCCCAGCGCAAGTCGGCGCGATGAACGTTGTGATAGAACAGGCAATCGGGCTGGTAGCGGTTGACGATAGGCTCCACGTCCGGCCCCAAGCCTGCCGGGTCGTCCGCCCCGCCGTCAAACCAAAGCATGAACAAATCGCCGTAGCGGGTGCAAATCTCCGTCACCATCTTCTCACACAGGCGTTTGTACCAAGCCTGACGATTGCGGGCAAACTCTCCGTCGCCCTCCGCCTTAAAGTTATGGATACCCAGCAGCGAGTTCCAACGTATGCCAATGTAAATGCCTGGCCGGAGACCATACTTGCGGCACGAGGTCACAAAGTCCCTCACTACATCGCCCTTGCCGTCGCGCCACTTCACCGCCTTCAGGCAATACGGGTTCACATCGCTTTGCCACAAGCCAAAGCCCGTCTCGTGCGTCGCCGTCAGTATAGCGAACTTCGCCCCCGCCGCCTTGGCCGCCTGCACCCACTGGTCCGTATCGAGGCGCGTGGGGTTGAAGATGTTGTAATCCTCTATCGGGTTGATGCGGTTGTTCCCCTGCCCGTACACTAGCCCGTCAAACACATGCAAGTCGTAGTGGAAGACCACGCCCATCTCGGCATTCTGCCATGCCAGCTGGCTGGGAGTGGGAAGAGGAACTTTCTTCTCTTGCGCAAAGCCAACCAAACACCCCATCAAAAGGCATGCAATCATCAATAGGATATTCTTTTTATTCATAGAAAAACAATTTTTTCTCAAAGATACGGCTTATATCGGAAAAGCCGCCATCTTCCTCTCATATTCTTCAAGGAAATGGCGGCTTCCTATGTAAAAGCACTATACACAAGCTAAAACATCAATCTCCTTCGGGCAAAGTTCCGTCTTCCTTGCTCCAGCCCGGATTCTGGTAGATGGAAGAAGTTTCAAAGTCATTCGAACCTTGCACTTCGGTCGTCAGGCGGAACTCATAGTTGCTGATGGGATACAGATACTTGACCGGGTTCCAATTCAATCCGTTGAAACCAATGTTGCTAGGATTCTTACGGTAGGGCAGATAATACTTGCCTTCAGCATACTCGTCGCTTTGCGAAGAGATGTTCGGCGCGCTTGTCTCCGTGCCATAAGGCTGCAGCGTAATGACATCCAGCGGGGTCACGGCATCTTCGGGCGTGGGATTCGTATAGAGCTGGTACATGCTATCCCAGAAGTTAAAGCCCTGGATATGTACATTCTGCACTTGGTCCAATGCACGCCAACGCTTCAAATCCAAGAAGCGAAGCCCTTCGGAAACCAACTCGACGCGGCGTTCACGACGGATATTATACAATGTGGCATCCACTTGCTGCCCGCGCGAATAACTGCCCCAATCCAAAGTTTCCTTAGACATATCCGTATTGTTGATGGTCAGCATATAATCGGTAGACATTCCGGCCCGCTGGCGCAGTTGCGTCCAGTAGGCATCGCAGTTGCCGCCCAAGTTGCCGTTCAATTCATAATATGCTTCGATATAATTCAGATAAGCCTCTGCCGCGCGGAACACCGGACAACCCGTATAAGACGGCAACGTCGGGTGCATGTCTGCCGAAGTGTTCAGCCCCTTGCGTACACTGTAGCCCGTGGGATTGGCATTCTCCAACTGGCCTTCAAAGATAGGCGGACGATAGAAGTAACCACGGCCATCGCTCTTTACATAGTCAATAAGGTTCGGACCTTCGGACAACAAATCGCCGGTCTTGTCGATACACATGCCCATGCGCGGGTCGCGGCCATTGAAAAGATGTTCATACGTGTCGTCTCCTTCATAACCCGAACCATTGGCATAAATAGGCAGGCCATTGGCCATCAGGTAAGAATCCACCATCGAACGCGTATAGCCTGTATTGCCGCTACCATTGCGCTGCAAATAATCCACCACCCAATGCGTGGAGGTTGCCTCGGAACTGGTGCTATATTGGCGCCACAACAACACTTCGCCCATGCCGCTCAAATCCACCGAATTGAACAGAGCCGCATAATCACCATACAGCGAATGCCCCTTGGCTACTATATCGGCTGCCTCAATGGCTTCGCTCAGGAAGAAGCGGATTTCCTCATCGGCATTGTACGTATAGTCAGACAAATAATCCATCTCAGCCCCCGGCCATCCCGGTCCGTTGGGCACAAACGGAGTGCCTGCATGATATTTCTCCCAAGTTCCTTCAAACAAGGCTACACGACTCTTCATCAAGGCGGCGCAATCCTTTGTCAAACGATTGGTCATAGGAGGAGTGGCCTGCATGTATTCGTAAGCCAAATCCAAGTCCGACAGGATGAAACGTGCCACTTCGTTGCGGGGACGACGTTTGGAAGCCTCGCGCAACGCATTATAATCATCGGGCAATGTTGTGGTCAATATCGGGAAATCGCCCAAATTCAGCAAAGCCAAATAATAGAAATAAGCACGGAAGAAATACATCTCGCCGATGTAGTGGCGTGCCTGATTCTGGTCGCCCCGGATTTCACCGTTTTCAAATCGCTCAGGCACAGTCTCCAAGAAATAGTTAGCCGCACGAATCACTGAGAAATAAGAATTCCACAACGCATAATCGCCCACATAGGTCTGCCCTGTCACAAAGAGAGCGCTGGGCGAGGCGGCCGTCTGATTGTCCGTCCCGTTATCATCGTCAAACAGGCCCAGATTATAACCATTGCCATGCGAAGGCAAATTGCCGTACAAATTGGCTGCATAAGCGCCCAAGTCACCGGCCGCATAGAGATACTCCGTAGTAGGCACACTGGTGATAGGCTCTAAGTCCAAATAGTCGTTGCAAGAAGTGGTCAGTCCCGCCACGAGCAACAGTGAATAAAATATAGTCTTTTTCATCTTTGATCCTTAAAACAGTTAAATTAGAAAGTAACATTCACACCAAACGATACAGTGGCCTGCAACGGATAAGTCTTACCGGAATTGCTGCCCGTATAGCCCGAATAAGCCGTTTCCGGGTCAAAACCGTTCGGAAGGCTCGATATGGTCCATATATTTTCCGCACTGACATAGAAGCGGAGATATTCCATACCAATCTTATCCAACACACGCTTGGGCAACGTATAGCCCAACTGGATATTCTTCAAGCGCATATAAGCGCCGCTCTGCATATAGCGGCTCTGTACATACTGGTTCTTTCCATCGCTCATGTAAGGACGCGGGAAATAAGCATCCGTGTTCGGGCCGAAGACAGATTCCGTATTCTCCGGACGATAGTAGTCCAAGTGGGGTTCCAAACCCGTAGACTGCCATTCGCCGCCATTCAGTCCCCAGAACACCGGTCCGTCCAACCACAAATCGCGCTTGGCCACTCCTTGCCAGAACATGCTGAAGTCGATGCCCTTCCAATCCAATCCCAAGTTCAAACCGAAGCGGAAACGGGGCGTGCTGTTACCCAACTTCACCCGGTCGCCCGGATCGCTCAACGTATTGGCGCCAGTATTGATGATGCCGTCGCCATTTTGGTCCACATACATAATATCGCCTTCCGTCCAACCGGATCCCCATGACGGGCGGTTATTCTCCAGCCAAGCATCCATTTCGGCCTGGCTCTTGGCTATGCCGTGAGTCTCATAACCCCAGATGTCATTCAGCTCTTGACCCTCATAATAAGTGCCCAACGACTTGGAAGCATTGGGATAACGCTCTACAAACGAACGCGAATCCGAGATGTTGAAGCCTACATAGTAACCCAAATCGCCCACTTGGTCTCTCCAATTGACTGCCAATTCCCAACCTTTCGTTTTCAAGTCGGTATTGTTGGTCGAAGGCATACCGGTGCCATAGATATGGGCAATCTCCGCAGCAGGCCCTACCATATCCAACGTCTTACGGATAAAGTAATCGAAATTGGCCGTCAAACGACTGTCGAACATGGCCAAATCGAAGCCGACATTCAGCGATTGCACAGTCTCCCACGTAAGCGTAGTACTGATAGTGCCCGGAACGCCGGCCACCGTGGAGTAAGCCCCGTTCATCAACCAGCCGCCGCCATTGGGCGTAACTGCTTGCGTCAGATACATGGGATAATAAGAGTTGGTATTCTGGTTGCCCAGCGTACCCCAAGAAAGACGGGGCTTCAACTGGCTCATCAAGCTCTCGTCCAAGGGGAAGAACTCTTCGCGGGCCATGTTCCAACCCAACGAGAACGAACCGAACGTGCCCCAACGGTCCTTGCGCAAGAAACGAGACGAACCGTCATAACGGATATTGGCTGCCACGAAATACTTGTCGGCATAATCATAATTGATACGCCCGAAGAAACCGGCCGTAGCCCACGAATAAGCCGAAGCGTCATTGATGACATCATCGCCCGTAGCGCCTCCGATTTCAGGAACATTCTCCGTTATCAAATCCATACGCTCCACGCTCATCACCCGGTTGTTGTATTTCTCGGTATTCATACCGGCCATTACCTTGAACACATGATTGTCGGCGATTGTAAACTCATAATCCGTATACAAGCTCGTGGTCAAATGATTAGCGCGTAGCCAACGTTGCATGGCGCCCGTCTGCCCGGCTTGGAAATTGCTTCCATAAGCCAGCGTATAAGGCTCTTCATTCACGCCATATTCATAAACCGTATTCAGATTCTGCTTGCGGAACTCATTGATGGTGCGCAGGCCTGCACTGGCATAAATATTCCAGCCTTTCAGCGGGTGGAAAACCAGCTGCCCCTGCAAATACATATTGTCGTTCGCCGTAACAGAGCGGCTTCCGTTAGTCAGCTGCGCCAACTTGCCGTTGCGCATATAGTGTCCGTTCGGGTCCTTGAAAGGCATGGTGGGCCACATGCGCACGATGTCGTGATAGAACAAACCGCCCAAATCCGTATAAAGCGGATTATCCAAATCGGTATGCACATACTTCACGTTGACCTCCACATCCAGCCAGTCGAAAGGCTTGGCATTCAACTTGGCATTCGTGCTCAGACGCTCGTAAGAATCATCGCCAAAGCGCAAGTTACCATCCTGACCCAAGTAATTGGCCGATACGTAATACTGCATCTTCTCCGAACCGCCATTGATATTCAAGTTGTGCTCGTGCGCCCACGACCATTTATACTGGCGGTCATACCAATCCACATTGTCATTGGCTTTCTCGTGGAACTCCCAGTTCGTCCCATTGGCATTGGGAACGGTGCTGGTCGTAATCTCTCCATTCATATACTGCTGGATGCGGTCCAACGTCTCAGGATTAAAAATCGCATTGCCGCCGCCATTGATGCTGCCTTCGTTGAAGTAATTGGCAAACTGCCACGAGTTCATCAACTTAGGCAAATCCAACGGTCCGTAATAGCGGGCGTTGCCGGCATAACTGACACTTGCTTTGCCCACCTTGCCCTTCTTAGTCGTAATCAAAACCACGCCGAATGCAGCACGCGATCCGTAAATAGAACTGGCCGCAGCATCTTTCAACACTGAGATAGACTCGATGTCGTCCGGATTGAGGTTGTTCATGTTGCCCTCGATGCCGTCAATCAGCACCAACGTAGACGCTGTCGAACCGGTAGAAATCGTCCCGGTGCCACGGATGTTGATACTCATAGTCTGTCCCAACTGGCCGCCCATCGAACCCACAGAAAGGTTCAAGCCGGGAACCGTTCCCTGCAACGACTGCCCCAAGCTGGTGACCGGGCGCGACTTCAACACCTTGGTGTCTACCGTGGCCACGGCTTCCGTCAGGTTGGCTCGGCGTTGCGTACCGAAACCTACGACCACTACCTCGTCCAACACGGCGGCATCCTCTGCCAGCGCAATGGCATAGTGCGTCTTACCGGCCGTTACAGTAATCTCTTGGGAAACGAATCCTACGTAGGAAATGCCTAAGACATCGCCCACCTCCACATTGGAGAGGGAGAACTTGCCGTCCAAATCGGTTATGACACCCTTGGACGTGCCTTTCACAGTCACAGAAACCCCGATAAGAGGTTCGTTCGTTTGCTTGTCAGTCACCACGCCGGTCACTGCCACCGATTGGGCCCATACTTGCAATAAGCCCACAAAAAGCGAAACGATGATCAATGTAAATTTTTTCACATACATGATAACACTTTTTAGGTAAATAATAAGATTGTCGTCCCAAATATAAGCAGGATTTCACTTTCCCGCAAGAAGCGAGGCCATAAAAATAAAAAAAAGATAAGATAGTATAACGATTTGCAAAGTCGAGTTTGCAAAACGCCCCGTATTAACATGAGTTCAATATAATAAGGATAAGAGGCAGGGGACTTCAGAGCCTGTTAAAAAATCGCCTTCTCTGTCATTTTGAACGAAGTCGAAACACCACCTGAATGCCCTTGCCGCACGAAGAGATTCCTCACTTCGTCCCCTTAGACAAAGCAAATGAAAATTAAACCGGCTCTGATAATCTGCGGCCATCTGCCTCATCCGCGTCATCCGCGCGCCATAGGAAGAGCGTGCGCAAACAACCATTTTGTTAATAATTTTAATTAGCATAAAAGTATATAATACATTACAACATGAAATCATCTTTCCAAACAAAACGCAACCTTTTCCACATCCGAACCAACCTCCCGCGTTTTCCGCCCCGCAGAGAAACGAAAGCATCAAAGACAACAATCCACCCACTTAAAGCCTTGAAAATGCAGGAAATCGACTAATTTTCGTCTTCAAATCCGTCACCCCTTCGTTATCCCTCCTATTCCTCTCCTATTCCCCTCCTATTTCTCGCCTATTTCGGGCCTATTTAGAAGCGGCGATTCGTATGCCCGGCAAAGGATTGAGAAGGAAGTAAAAAGATGCAAGTATGAATTATTTATTACATAAAAATACGTTTGTTTATTTTCATAACGATATAGATTAGGCGAATAATTTTCCTTAGAACCTGCTTGCATTTTCATTCGCTTTGCCTAAGGGAAGAGGAAACTGCAAAAGGAGAATGAAAATAAAACTCCCCCGCCAGTTTCTGCAACTGACGGGGGAGACTAAAAAAACGCTTAATTATGCAGGAGATTTACTTAATGTCTTTCAACTCCCAACCCAAAGCGC
>CALUOW010000085.1 GCA_944322365.1 uncultured Bacteroides sp. | reverse complement strand
TGCTCGTGCGTGCCGCGTTCGACGATTTCGCCTTCGTGGAGGACGCAGATTTCGTCGGCATTCTTGATGGTGCTCAGCCGGTGGGCGATGGCGATGGTGGTGCGCGACTTCATCAGCCGCTCCAACGCCTCTTGCACCAGGCGTTCGCTTTCGGTGTCGAGGGCAGACGTGGCTTCGTCCAGGATGAGGATGGGCGGATTCTTTAGGATGGCGCGGGCGATGCTGACGCGCTGGCGTTGCCCGCCGGAGAGTCGTCCGCCCCGGTCGCCGATCATCGTGTCGTAGCCATGCTCCGTCTCCATGATGAAGTCGTGCGCGTTGGCAATCTTGGCCGCTTCGACGACTTGCTCCATCGTGGCGTTTTCCACGCCGAAGGTGATGTTGTTGTAGAAGGTGTCGTTGAAGAGGATGGCCTCCTGGTTGACATTGCCGATAAGGGCGCGCAGGGCGTGGATGGAGACGTCTTTCACGTCTTTCCCGTCGATGAGCAAGTGGCCTCCGCCGACGTCGTGGTAGCGGGGCACCAAGTCCACCAGGGTGGATTTGCCCGATCCGGATTGCCCCACGAGGGCGATGGTCTTCCCTTTAGGGACTACCAGGTTGATGTGCTTCAGCACCGGGCGTCCTTCGGCGTAGCTGAAGCTGACGTCGCGGAATTCGATTTGCTGCTCGAAGGCCGGCAACGGCAGGGGATGCACAGGCTCCTTGATGGGGTTTTCGGCTTTCAGAATCATGTCGATGCGCTCCATGCTGGCCATGCCGATGGGCACGTTGTAGAAAGCTTTGGTGAACTCCTTCAGGGGGTTAATGATGCTATACAGCATGACGAGGTAGAAGATGAACATGGAGGCATCCATGGGCGCATGGTCGGCGTTGAGGATGAGGGAGCCGCCAAACCAAAGGACGATGACGATGACGCACGTGCCCAGGAACTCGCTCATGGGGTGCGCGGAACTTTGGCGGATGACCATGGCGCTGAACGAGTCGCGGTATTCGTTGTTGATCTTGGCGAAGCGGGCTGCCATCTTCTTTTCGGCAATGAACGCTTTGATGATGCGCAATCCGCCCAACGTCTCGTCCAGTTGCGCCATGATGGTGCCCCATTGCGCTTGCACCGTGGACGAACGCCGCTTCAGCTTTCGGCTCAACGAACCCATTGCCCAGCCTGCCACCGGGAGGACGACGATGACGAAGAGGGTCATCTGCCAACTGATGGCGAACATCACGAAGAAGTAGATGATAATCGTGATGGGGTTGCGCAGCAGCATGTCGACGGAGCTGGTGATATAGGTCTCTATGGCAGTGACGTCGGCGCTCATGCGGGCAATGATGTCGCCCTTGCGCTCTTCGGAGAAGAAACTGAGCGGCAGGCGGAGGACTTTGCCGTAGACTTCCAAGCGAATGTCGCGCACCACGCCTGTGCGGAGGGGCACGAGGACGGCGGCGGAGGCAAAGTAGCCCGCCGTCTTCAGCAACGTGGCGAAAATGAGGAGGGCACCCAGAAGCAGGAGCACATACATCGCGCCGTATTCGTCAATCAAGTTGCCCATCCACCAATAGCCGTTGTTCACCAACGAATCCTTGGCCGCGCCGATGCTGCTCCAATCCCAAGGTTGGAACTGGTAGGATTCCCCGTTCACCTCGAACAAAATATTGAGGATGGGGATCAGGGCCGCAAAGGAAAACACGTTGAGCCATTGCGACACGAAGTTGAGAATCACGGCCCATGCCAGGTACTTGCGATAGGGCCGGACATAGCGGGCGACGAGCGAGAAAAACTGTTTCAGCATAACGGGAAATGAATAATGGGGGCAAAGGTAAGATTTATCGCCCGAAAAACAAGGGTTTCTCGACAGAAAGACGTATCTTTGCCGCATCACACCCAAAGAAAGGATATGAACCGATGGAACATCCTCTTGCACAATTCAAATATTGCCCCAAGTGCGGATCGCCGCGCTTCGAGGTGCACAACGGCAAGTCCAAGCACTGCGCCGAGTGCGGATTCACGTACTACTTCAACCCCTCGTCGGCCACGGTGGCGCTCATCCTGAACGAGCGCGACGAATTGCTGGTGTGCCGCCGGGGCAAGGAACCGGCCAAAGGGACGTTGGACTTGCCCGGCGGCTTCGTCGATATGTTCGAGACGGGCGAGGAAGGCGTGGCGCGCGAAGTGAAGGAAGAAACGGGATTGGACGTGGCGCGTGCCGATTACCTCTTCTCCTTGCCCAACCTGTATTTGTATTCGGGCTTCCTGGTGCATACATTGGACATGTTCTTCCGGTGCACGGTGGCGGACACCGGCCATTTCCAGGCGATGGACGATGCGTCCGACGCCTTCTTTCTCCCTTTGCAGGAGATACGGACAGAAGACTTCGGATTGGAATCAATACGCAAAGGCCTGGATATTTTTCTTAAACAACAACTCATTCAACCCGAACACCAATCATGAACAAGACTCTAACCACCCTGCTGGGTTTTGCCTTCTGCTGCACGTCCTCGGCGTGTCTGGCACAAAGTCTCGGCAAGGCGTCCACTCCGCGAGAACTTTACCGCGAGGGGGAAACGCTCTTCTTGCAGAAAGCTTATGCGGCCGCCGTGTCGCCCCTCCAGGCTTACCTCCGACAATGGAAAGAAACCGGACAATCGCCCGCCGCGGAAGGCGAACGGGCCGAGGCCGAGTATATGTTGGCTTGCGCCGCCTACGAACTGGGCGCGCCCGAGAGCGCGGACATCTTGCGCGCCTATCTCGAAGCGCATCCCGACACGCCGCACGCCAACCGGGTGACGGCCCTTATTGCTTCGACCTGCTTCTTTGACGAAGCCTACGCCGAAGCCTTGTCCGTATTTCAAGAAGCACGCTTGGATTGGCTGTCCACGAACGAGCGCGACGACATGACCTACCGGATGGCCGTTTGCTACCTGAAGACGGACAACCTGCCGCAAGCCGCCGTATGGTTCGAGACGTTGCGCGCCACCTCGCCCCGCTACGCGGACGATTGCTGTTACTACCTCTCCTACATCCGCTACACGCAAGGCCGTCTGGACGAGGCGTTGCAAGGTTTCCTTTCCCTCCAGGAGCATGAGAAATACGGGACATTGGCGCCCTATTACGTCGCCGAAATCTATCTGGCCAAGCAGCAATACGACAAAGCCGAAATCGTGGCGCAGAACTACTTGTCCGCTTATCCCGCGCAGCCCCATGCCATCGAGATGCAACGGGTGCTGGGCGTTGCCCGCTACCACGCCGGCGATTATCAGGCAGCCATGGCCGATCTGGAAGCCTATGCCGCACGGGGCGGACAGGCGCGCCGCGACGCTTCGTACATGCTGGGCATGTCCTACATCCGTTGCGGGGTCTTCTCCAAAGCGCCGGCCGCCTTGGGGCAAGCCACGTTGCAAGACGACGCGCTGGCGCAAAGCGCTTACCTCAACATGGGCCTCGCCTATCTCCAGATGGGGGACAAGAACAAAGCGCGCATGGCCTTCGAGCAAGCCGCCATCTCCAACGCCGACCGCCAACTGAAAGAGCAGGCTGCCTACAACCACGCCTTGTGCATCCACGAAACTTCTTATTCGGCTTTCGGCGAATCGGTCACGGTTTTCGAAGACTTCCTCAATGAATTCCCCCAATCGGCTTATGCGGACAAGGCGAGCGAATACCTCGTCGAAGTGTACATGAGCACGCGCAGCTATGAAGCCGCCTTGCAATCCATCGAGCGCATCCGGCAGCCCAATGCCGACATCCTCCGCGCCAAGGCGCGCATCCTTTTCCAACTGGGCACGCAAGACTTTGCCAATGCGAACTTTGAAAAATCGCTTGCCTATTTCCGCCAAGCCAAGGAAGTAGCCGCTTCGCTTGGCGCCGGCGCGCAAGAAATCCGCAGCAAGGCTTGTTATTGGGAGGGCGAGGCGCAATACCGCCTGGGCCGTCTGCCGCAAGCCGCCGCCGCCTTCGACGAATACCTGAACACCACCGCCCAACGCGGCGATGAAACTTATGCTTTGGCTTACTACAATTTGGGTTACATCGCCTTCCACCAGCAAAGTTTTGCAGCCGCCGAAAGCCGTTTTGCCCGCTACGTCCGTTTGGAAACGGGCGAAAACCGTGCCGCCTTGGCCGATGCCTACAACCGCCTTGGCGACTGCTGCCTGCGCGGACGCCGCTTTGACGAAGCCCGTCAATACTACGCTACGGCCGAGCGGATGGGCATGTCCACAGGCGACTATTCTTATTACCAACTGGCGCTGGTGGCCGGCTTGCAGAAAGACTACGCCGGCAAGGTGGCCCTGCTGGAGCAGTTGGCGCAGAAGTATCCGGATTCTCCCTATGCCATCGACGCCCTCTACGAGAAAGGCCGCTCGTTCGTGCAAGGCAACCAACCGGCGCAAGCCATCGCCACTTTCCGCCAACTATTGCAGCAATATCCCGAAAGTCCCGTCAGCCGCAAGGCTGCCAACGAAATAGGCTTGCTCTACTACCAGCAGAACGACTACCGGCAAGCCATTGAAGCCTACCAATACGTCGTCACCCGCTATCCGGGCAGCGACGAGGCGCGTTTGGCTCTGCGAGACTTGAAATCCATCTACGTGGATATCGACCGCGTGGACGAGTTCGCCCAACTGGTGAACCGATTGCCCGGAGGCGTGCGTTTCGAGGCCAGTGAACAAGACTCGTTGACCTACTTGGCAGCTGACAGGCTTTATATGAAGGGCGACCGCGCTGCTGCCAAGGCCAGCCTGACCCGCTACTTGCAAAGCTACCCCGAAGGCGCCTTCAGCCTCAATGCCCACTATTCGCTCTGCACGATTGCCCAACAAGAGGGGGACACGGACGGCATTCTGTTGCATGCGGGCCGCTTGTTGGAATATCCGGACAGCCCCTATACGGAAGAAGCCTTGCTGATGCACGCCGAAGTGTTGTTCAACCGTCAACAATATGCCGAAGCCTTGGCCGATTACCGTCGCCTGCAAGACAAAGCCACTACGGCCGAACGCCGCAGGTTGGGCATGCTGGGCACGTTGCGTTGCGCGGTGTTGCTGCACGATGACATCGAGACTATCCATGCCGCCACTGCCTTGCTCGGCGAAGCCAACTTGTCGCCCGAATGGCAGACGGAAGCCCTCTATGACCGCGCCAAGGCGTACTTGAACCAGAAAGCCACAGAGAAAGCAACGGCCGACCTCCGCGTCTTGGCGCAAGATACCCGTACCTTGCAAGGCGCCGAAGCCAAATACCTGCTTGCCCAACTGCTTTATGATGCCGCCGATTATGCTGCTGCCGAAAAGGAGGCGCTGGACTTTATCGACCAAAGCACGCCCCATGCTTATTGGTTGGCCCGTACATTTATTCTCTTGTCCGATGTCTATGTGGCGACGGACAAGCCGTTGGATGCGCGCCAATACTTGCTTAGCTTGCAACAAAACTATCAAGCCGACGACAACATCCAGCCCATGATAGACGAACGATTGGAGAAACTGAAGTAAGGAGCTTAAAAATAAAATAATGATGAAGACAAAAACCTTATATGTCCTGGCCTTTCTCTTGCTACCGCCCGCAGGATTGGCCGCCCAAACCCAACAACCGGACACGACGCTGAACCGCACGGTGGTCGTCGAGCAGGAATATGCCCCGCACATCCGCGATGCGGCCAAAGTAAATGTGCTGCCCCGGGTGGAAGAACCCGTTGTCAGCCAAAAGGCAGTGGAATACGACAATACTTTATCCGCATCTACCTTCATCCCCGCTGATACCTTGCAAGCCTTTGCCGGGCAGGAGACGCCTTCCAAACCCATGCCGGGCTATCTCCGTGTGGGCTACGGAAACTATGGCAACTTGGACGCGCGCGCCGATTACCTCTTCCGCTTCTCGGCCAAGGATCAACTCCGCCTGACCCTTGACGTGGACGGAACCGACGGCAAACTGGATCGGGGCGAAGGATGGGACAAATGGAACGTCTATGATTATCATACGCGGGCCGCTGTGGACTATATCCATCGCTTCCAACGTGTGGACTTGGATGCTGCGGCACGCTTCGGCTTGCGCAATTTCAACCGCCTGCCGGACATGGCGCCGGGCAAGCAAAAGTTCACTTCGGGCGACGTGCACATAGGCGTCGCCTCGACGGAGCAGGAAATGCCTGTGCAATTTCGTGCCGAGACCAACTTGCTGCTCTACCAACGCCAGCACGGCTATGGATATGAGGACGCGCAAGAAGCCATTGTCCGCACCCGGGCCGACGTATGGGGCGCTCTCTCGGAAGGGCAATCTGTCGGCATTGTCTTTCGCATGGACAATCTGATATATCAAGACATTGCCTTCGAGAACTATACAGCGTTGGGCTTGGCGCCCTATTATGCCTATCGGCAGGACAATTGGGACATCCGTGCCGGCTTGCACATCGACCCCTCGTTGGGCTTTGGCGAAGGATTCCGTCTCGCGCCGGATATCCGCGTACAATATGCCTTCCCCGCACGTCTTGTGCTTTACGCTCAAGCCAAGGGTGGAAAACTGCTGAACGACTTCAGGCGCTTGGCCGACCTCAGCCCCTATGCCGAACCGGCTGCCCAACTGGATGCCACCTATGAACAAATCAACGCTGCCGCCGGCATCAAAGTCGGCACGTTGTCCGGCTTTTGGGCGCATCTTTATGGCGGATACCAGGTATTGAAGGACGAAACTTACTTCACCGCCCTGCCCATGGGGGGCAATAGCTATGCCTTGGGCTTGTCCACGTGGAATATGAACAACTCCTACGTCGGCGGCGAACTGAGCTATAGCTACCGGGACATCGTTACTTTCCGCGCCAACGGCCTCTACAGCAATTGGTCTCTAGGCTCCGACGGAAGCGAAAGTATGCTGGCCTTCAAACCAACGGCGGAGGCCGACGTGAAGTTGGAAGTACATCCCATCGCCCCGCTACGCCTGCACGTGGGCTACCGCACCATTTGTTGGACGAAAGTGGAGGGCGAGCGCATGGATCTTGTAAGCAATCTCTACGCCGGAGCGACGTACGATCTCTTCCAAGGATTTGGCCTTTATGCCCGCTTGGACAACTTGCTGAACAAGGATTACCGTTACGATTGGTTCTATCCGACGGAAGGTTTCAATCTCGTGGCCGGGTTGACGTTCCGCTTCTAAAAAAAGAGTTGGCACGAGCGCATTTTCCGCTTCGTGCCAACTTTTTTGCTAAAACTTCCCATATTATAAGGTGGAAAGCATCTTTTTTTTCTACATTTGCCGCGAAATCAACGGGCAATGTCCCTACAAAAGAAAAAAAATATGCAGAAAAACCTTGTCATAGTAGAGTCTCCGGCCAAAGCCAAAACGATTGAGAAGTTCCTCGGAAAGGATTATAAGGTGATGTCCAGCTACGGGCACATCCGCGACTTGAAGAAGAAAGCGTTCAGCATCGACATTGCGCACGACTTCAAGCCCGAATATGAAATCCCGACGGACAAACGCTCGCTCGTGAGCCAACTGAAGGAAGAGGCGGAAAAGGCGGATATGGTCTGGCTGGCGTCCGATGAGGACCGCGAGGGAGAGGCCATAGCCTGGCACTTGTATGAAGTGCTGAAACTGAAGCCGGAGCATACGAAGCGAATCGTCTTCCATGAAATCACCAAGAGCGCCATATTGAACGCCATCGAGCATCCGAGGCGCATCGACCTCAACCTGGTGGATGCCCAGCAGGCACGCCGTGTGCTGGACCGCATCGTAGGCTTTGAATTGTCGCCCGTGCTTTGGCGGAAAGTGAAGCCTGCCCTTTCGGCCGGGCGCGTGCAGTCGGTTGCCGTGCGTCTTATTGTGGAGCGCGAGCGCGAAATCCATGCGTTCAAGAGCGAAGCGGCCTATCGCGTGACCGCTGTCTTCCAAGTGCCGGATGCCGACGGCAAAGTATCGGAGCTGAAAGCCGAATTGCCCCGGCGTTTCAAGGCCAAAGCCGAGGCGCGTCAATTTTTGGAGCGTTGCCGGGAGGCCATATTCACCATCAACGACATCACAACGAAACCGGTTCGCAAGAGTCCGTCTGCCCCGTTCACCACTTCCACGTTGCAGCAGGAAGCAGCCCGCAAGCTGGGTTTCACCGTAGCGCAGACCATGATGGTGGCGCAAAGGCTCTACGAGTCCGGTATGATTACCTACATGCGAACAGACTCCGTCAATCTTTCAGAGTTTGCCATCAACGGCTGTCGCGAAGCTATTGGCCGGCTGATGGGCGACCGCTACGTCTGCACGCGCCATTTTGCTACCAAGACCAAAGGCGCGCAAGAGGCGCACGAAGCTATCCGCCCCACCAACATGGATAATCCCAAGATTGAAGGGACGCATCAGGAGAAGCGGCTCTATGAATTGATATGGAAGCGTACCATCGCTTCGCAGATGGCTGACGCCGAACTGGAGAAAACCACCGTGACCATCAGCATCAGTGGCGAGAGCGATGCTTTCACGGCTACGGGCGAAGTGGTGAAGTTCGACGGGTTCTTGCGTGTCTATCGCGACTCTATGGACGAAGAGGCTGACAACCACGAGGATGAAACGGGCCTGTTGCCTCCTTTGCAGAAAGGACAAAAGCTGGCGTGCAGCGACATTACGGCTACGGAACGCTTCAGTCAGCATCCCCCCCGCTACACCGAGGCTAGCTTGGTGCGCAAGTTGGAGGAACTGGGCATTGGCCGACCGTCTACCTACGCGCCCACCATCTCCACCATCCAGCAACGCGAATACGTGGTGAAGGGCGACAAAGAAGGCGAAGAACGAGCTTACAACGTGCTCAGCCTCAAAAACAATCAAATCAGCGATGAAAGCCATACGGAAATCTCCGGCGCTGAGAAGTCGAAACTGTTGCCCACGGATACGGGCATGGTGGTGAATGACTTTCTGACCGAATATTTCCCGGATATTTTGGACTACAACTTTACGGCCACGGTGGAAAAACAGTTCGATGAAATCGCGGAAGGGGATAAGAAATGGACGGGCGTATTGAAAACTTTCTATAATAAATTCCATCCTTCAGTGGAGAGCACCTTGGCCGCGAAGAGCGTCCACAAGGCCGGCGAGCGCGTGTTGGGTACCGACCCGAAGAGCGGCAAGCAGGTGTCGGTGAAGATAGGACGCTTCGGCCCCGTGGCGCAGATAGGTGCGGCGGGCGAAGACGAAAAACCCCGCTTTGCGCAACTGAAAAAAGACCAATCCATTGAGACCATCACGTTGGAAGAGGTTTTGGAACTCTTCAAGCTGCCGCGTACGCTGGGCGAGCAAGACGGGCAACCCGTCATTGTCGGAGCGGGACGCTTCGGCCCCTACGTGCACGGGCTAGGCATCTACGTCACTTTGCCCAAAGAGATGGATCCGATGAGCATCACGTTGGATGAGGCTGTCGATTTGCTGAAAAATAAACAAGAAGCCGAAGCCAAACGCCACATCAAACAATTCGCCGAGGAGCCGGACTTGGAAATCATGAATGGTCGCTACGGTCCCTACATCGCCTATAAAGGAAACAACTACAAGATTCCTTCGGGCATCGAACCGGAAGACCTCAGCCTGGCTTCGTGCCTGGAGTTGGTCAAAATCCAAGAAGAGAAGAATGCAGGCCGCAAGAAACGCGCGCCCAAGGCAGCTGCCAAGGAAACAAAGACGACAAAGACGAAGTAAAAGGCAGGTGTGCCGGGACGGAAAGGGTTGGCCTTTAGATAGGCAATGCCAGTCTCCTTTTCTGTTCCGGCGCACTTTTTTTGTTTATTTATGTTGATAAATTTAATCAATTAAGCGATTGATTATTTATTACAAATAGCTCTTGTCTGCCGGGCGAAGCCGGCTGATTTTTCTGTCGCGGACTGTCTGCCGCATTTCCCGTCGCTTAGGGCGATGAATGCCTTGAGGACGGTTCTCTGCCTGTTCAAAGTCTTGAAAATGCGGGAAATCGACCGATTTTTGTCTTTCCTTCCGTCATTCCTCTCTTACCCCTCCGTTATCCCTCTCTTATCCCTCTCTTATCTGTCTCTTTTCGGGCCTATCTGGAAAGAGTGATTTGTCTATCCGGAAGC
>CALUOW010000084.1 GCA_944322365.1 uncultured Bacteroides sp. | reverse complement strand
GTGAAAAAAGTTCCTTCACTTACGTGAGCGGTGAACTGTACACGATTGAAAACAACGGTACGTTGACTATTCCTGCCGGCGCTCAAATTGCCGCAAACATCACTAACAACAAAACTGTAGTGCTGAGAAGTGGTGTTGCTGCTACCAACATGGGCAACTTTACAAATAACGCAGCTGGTGTTATCGGTGAAGCCGGACAGACTTTGGAGAACAAAGGAACACTGACCAACTACGGTGTGATTAAGAGCAACATCAAGAACTTGCAGCCGACTAAAGCTGAACTTGCTGATGACGAGAATCTGACTTACAAAGTTAATGCAAAGGCAGGTTCTACCTTCGAAGGTCATGTAAGCGGTGCTGATGTAGATACGTATGTTGAGCACAGCGTGTTTGATGTTGAAGACAACACTGTAAACATGATGTACGCTACCACCGGTAACCTGACTGTTTCCCACACAGTGTCTAGCTTGACTGAAAAGACTCAGTTGCCTACTTTGGTCGCTAGCTCTAAAGGTTACATCAACACACTGACTGTTGAGGGTGGAAATATCGCTAATGATGCTGATCTCTCTACCAAGGGTGGTGAGAACGTGACAGTTTTAAAGTTGAACGGCAACATAGCCATCGCTAACGAGAAAACGTTGACATTGCCGAAAGGTGCTACCAAAGTTAAAGTTGAGTCTAACAGCACGCTGAGCAACGGTATTCTGACTTGGAGTAATGAAATTTCTGAAGAAGTTGTTGTTGAAATCGCTGAAACCGCTACTCTGAGCATTATGGGTGCTACCATCAATGGCAACGCTGAACACAAAGTTGAGTTTAAGTCTGTAAATGAGAATTTGAACGACAACAAGAGAGGTCAGTTGAGAAACGTAAGAGGTACTTTGAACAACTGCTACGGTTGCGAAAACCAAGACTGGTATGAAAACTTGGAAGGTAAGCTGAACGCTGGAACGTTGACTGCTACGGGTACTATTTCTACTACCGGTGTGTATGTTCTGAATTGGAATGAAACAAACGCTGTTGAACTGAATTTCGCTAACGACTTGACCGGTTATGTGGAACTGACTGCTTCGAGCAACAAAATTGCAAGAATCCCGGTTTCCAATAAGAAAACTTTTGAAGCCCTGACTGTGAAACTCGGTAAGAACGTAAAAGTGATACTGGGTAATACAGGTTACGGAAATACCTGGACGAACGAGGCTGTGACAGTAGATAATCTGCCAAAGAATATTGAGGCAGAGGTGGGAGCAAAACTTGGTGTTTGGGGATCTTCAGCTGTAAACTTCGTTATGACTAAAAACGGTTGGGCTGTCGACAATAACTAAGAAAATGCAATTGAAAAGACTATGACTAAGGAGGTGCGGTTACGCACCTCCTTTTTAAAATTTATAAAATAGAAAACTATGGCTAGATATTATTTGAGTTTTGACCTGCATAATGCAGAGACAAGAGATTACCATGAATTGGAAGAGTTTTTGAAACAGCACTTCGAAGCTGTGGAGAATGGAGATATGGCGTCAAGCTTCGAAATCACTACCGAGATAGAAGATGTGAGGGAGATAAGAAGTAGGTTGGAGAACTTGTTCAAGGACGAAAATTGGCAAATTAAGTTTTGGGTATTCTATTCGGATGACCAAAATGGGAGGTTGAATGCAACTATATGGAAAAATATGATAGAAATGGGCAAAAAGCTAGATATACTAGAGAAAAGAAGATGGTGAAACGTCAAGTAACTGGTTCCTGGGAAAATAGAAGAACTGTCGATAAAGAATTGAGAAAAAACTTTCTCCTTCGTTCAGCCGAAGACGGGAAAGTTTTTTCTTTTTATCCCCAGTTTGGAAATCGCTTGCAGCTGTTTAGTGAGATCCCTCGACTGTGCTGGGGTGACAGTAAGCGGTGGATGGACTGCTTGGGGGATGCTAAGGAGGAAACTTCCCAATCCCGCTACAAAAACCTCCCAATCCGCCTAGAAAAACCTATCTAAGTATCAGGCAGTTTCTATCTGTAGCCTAAAGATGCACATCTGCAACCTAAAGATGCACATCTGTAGCCTACAAATGGCCATCTGCAACCTAAAGATGGAGTTTTGTCCGTACTTTGTGAGGTTTTTTCCGGCGGATTGGGAGGTTTTTCTGCGTACTTTTGGAACTTTCCGTTATCCTTTGGCTTCCCCTTCTTGAAGATTCTCAGATATTTGTGCTATATTTGCAGCCAGAATATTAATTAGGAGGAAAAATTATGGCAAGACCTATACGAGAAACACCCATTCTGTTTGGTGAGGACGCACGGCGGTTTGAGGAAAGAATGAAGCAAAAACGCATTGTCCCGAAAGAAGAACTGGAGCGGATTAAAGCAAGTTATAACTTGGTGATGCAATGGATGGAGAACGGCAAGAAAGTTTGCAAACCTGCACGGTAACTGTGACTCCGGTGAGCATGTATCCTAAATTAGACGGATTTATTAATTCATTTTTTAGACCCTCGGAGAGGTTCAACTATGCTTAACCGATGGTGGAGCGAAGCGACACCTTCGGTATTTCGACCTCTTTGAGGTCGGAAGATACTCGTCGGACATCAACCGCAGGTGTCGCTACGCTCCACCCGCGGTTAAGTATAATTGGACGGTTTCACCGTCCCCAAGAGCAAACAAACCGCGAAAAGGTGGTCTTATAGATTGCCGCAGGTGTCGCTACGCTCCACCAGCGGTTAAACATGATTGGACGGTTTCACCGTCCCAGCTAAATTCCCATTATTGTATAGACTTAGAGCTTGTTTGAAAATCGCTTTCTCTGTCATTTCGAACGAAGTCGAGACATCTCACAACGAGTACGAGGTATTAGTGAGACCCCTCGACTAGGCTCGGGGTGACTCGGGGTGACAGAACAAATGAAAATTTAAACAAGCCTTTACTTGGATGGGGATAGTCTTTGTGTCACAGGGGTGGCCGCCGTACCTACCTCTTCCCTTTCCTCATCTCCTTCTCCACCTCCTGCGGCAGGCGAATGGACGTGAACAATTGGAAGACGGCGGAGAGGGTGAGGGAGACAATCCACTCATTGCCGTGCAGAAGGAGCATCAGCGGTCCGGTGGCCACCAAGAGCAGCGCGCCGACAATCTGCTGCAAGCGCAGGCGGCGAATCACCGGGCTGGTGCGCCCGACGGGGCTGAACACTTGCGCCGCCGCCACGAGCAGCGAACCTACTATAAATATATAAGGCGCCAAGGGCCAACGGGTGATGTAGGCCAGCGCGCCGCCGAGGGACATCACCGCCCCCACGGCGAAGAATGCGGGTATCAGGGTCTTTTTCATTCGTCTATGTCGTCTTCAAACACGTAAATATCCTCGTTGGGTTTCTTCATGAAATACTTCTCGCGGGCTATGCGCTCGATGGCGCCGGAGTCCACCAACAGCTCGTTCAGGCGCTCGGTGCTCTCTTCGTAGTCGCGGCGGTAGCGTTCTATCTCGTCGCGCAGGCGGCTCTCTTCGCGCATCAGGCTGTAGCGGCGGAGCAGACTGTTGTGGTCCAAGAAGCCGACGATGACGGCGAATACCGCCAACGTAATCAGGTACTTGTGCCGGCGGATGAACATCCAAAGGGAAACCAATTTATCCATTCGAATCCATGCTTAAGGGTTAAGGGTCATTGTTAACGCCTACAAAGATAAGGCGAATAACTGAGATATTTCTTTTTTTTGCTTACATTTGCACGCTTGAGTGATGAATCGAATGCTGTTTAAGCGGTGAACGAGGATTTGGTTCAGGCGCGGATTACGCGGATTTCACGGATTTATTATTTGCATGATCCATAGAATCCACCGATTTGCAACGGAAATTATCTGCGCAATCCGCGTAATCCGCGCCTGAAAAATAAGCCGATGAACCATCATTCGATTCGAAGCTCGCACATACTTGTCCAACTGACTTGAACAGCCGCATATGGAAAACTATATCGTATCCGCCCGGAAATACCGCCCCGCCGCCTTCGAATCGGTGGTGGGACAACACGCCCTGACCACCACGCTGAAGAACGCCATCGCCACGGGCAAGCTGGCCCATGCCTACCTCTTCTGCGGCCCGCGTGGCGTGGGCAAGACCACGTGCGCCCGCATCTTCGCCAAGACCATCAACTGCCTGCATCCCACGCCGGACGGCGAGGCGTGCAACGAATGCGAGTCGTGCGTCGCCTTCAACGAACAACGCTCGTACAACATCCACGAGCTGGACGCCGCCTCCAACAACTCCGTCGACGACATCCGGCAGCTGGTGGAGCAAGTGCGCATCCCGCCCCAGATAGGCCGCTACAAGGTCTACATCATCGACGAGGTGCACATGCTCTCCACCTCGGCCTTCAACGCCTTCCTCAAGACGTTGGAAGAACCTCCGCGCCACGCCGTCTTCATCCTCGCCACGACGGAGAAGCACAAGATTCTGCCCACCATCCTTTCCCGTTGCCAGATATACGACTTCCAGCGCATCGGCGTGGAGGACATCGTGGCCCACTTGGCCTACGTCGCCTCCAAGGAGGGAATCACGGCCGAGCCGGAAGCCCTCAACGTCATTGCCCTCAAGGCCGACGGCGGGATGCGCGACGCCCTGTCCATCTTCGACCAAGTGGTCAGCTTCACCGGCGGGCGCATCACCTACCAAAGCGTGATAGAGAACCTCAACGTCCTGGACTACGAATACTACTTCCGCCTGACGGACCAATTGCTGGCCGGGCAGGCGAGCGACGCCCTCTTGCTTTTCAACGAGGTGCTGAACAAGGGCTTCGACGGCAACCACTTCATCACCGGCCTTGCCCAGCACTTCCGCGACCTCTTGGTCAGTCGCGACGCCGCCACCCTGCCCCTGCTGGAGGTGGGCGCCTCCATCCGCGACCGCTACGGCGAGCAAGCCCGGCGTTGCCCCGTCCCCTTCCTCTACCGCGCCATCAAGCTGGCCAACACTTGCGACCTCAACTACCGCGCCAGCCGCAACAAACGCCTCTTGGTGGAACTGGCGCTGATAGAACTGGCGCAACTCAACACGCCCGCCGACGACCCGTCGGGGGGGCTTCGGCCCCAAGCCGCCTTAAAACCCGTCGCCCCCCAAGCGCAGCCCGCTGAAGCCCCCCGCGCGCAGCCGTCCGCCCCGTCCGCTCCTGCCCATGCCGCGCCTGCCTCCAAGCCCGCCGGCAAGTCCGCCCAACCCGCCGCCAACGCCGCCGCCCAACACGTGGCCTCGGTGCTCAGCGCGCAGAAGGCGGAAGAGAAGAAGATACCCGTCGTGCAGAAAGGCGGGCTGGGCATCTCCATCAAGCACGCCCCGGCCGAAGAGAAGCCCTATGCCCCTGCGCCCGTCGCCCCCCCCGTGCAAGCCTCGGAACCCCAGCCGGACGAGGACTACATCTTCAACGAGCGCGACGTCAACTACTATTGGCAAGAATACGCCGGCCGCCTGCCCCAAGAGCAAGTGGCCATGGCCAAGCGCATGCAGTCGATGCGCCTCCATCTGCTGAACGACACGACCTTCGAAGCCGTGGTGGACAACCCCATCGTGGCCAAAGAGTTCGCGGACATGGCCCCCGCCATCCAAAACTACCTGCGCGCCCGCCTCAAGAACCGCCGCGCGACGATGACCGTCCGCGTCAGCGCCCCCACCGAGAAGGTCCGCGCCTACGGCCGCAACGAGCAGTTCCAGATGATGGCCGAAAAGAACAAAGCCCTGCTGGAATTGAAGGACGAGTTCGGGTTGGAGTTCGGATAATTTACCATGCGGTTCCCCCCAGGGGACGGTTCGGGCCAAAGTCCTACCAAAGCCCTACCAAAGTCCTTACAAATTCCTTCCAAAGTCCTCCTCTTAGAAAGGGAAAAAGAACGGTTTTGGAAGCGTTTTTAGGGGTGTCAATGTTGCGTTTTTTCTTAATCCGGCATCGTTCGTCTCCACCTTTGTCAGAAATTCCGCCGAAAAGGATTCTTTCCCCCTCCCTGCAAAATTATGCCTCTTTCCTATGCAGGCAACGGAACAAAATGCGTATCTTTGCCGCACTATTATTAATTACGCGTACTTTATAATAAGATTAGACCATGTCCGAAACGAAAAGAATCAAGACAGCATTGGTATCCGTCTACCACAAGGAAGGATTGAACGAAATCATCACCAAGCTGCACGAAGAGGGGGTAGAGTTCCTCTCGACGGGCGGCACACGGCAATTTATCGAATCATTGGGCTATCCCTGCAAGGCTGTGGAAGAGCTGACCACCTACCCCTCCATCTTGGGCGGGCGCGTGAAGACGCTGCATCCCAAAATCTTCGGAGGCATCCTCTGCCGCCGCGCCTTGGAGCAGGACCGCCAACAGATACAGAAATATGAAATCCCGGAGATAGACCTCGTCATCGTGGACCTCTATCCCTTCGAAGCCACGGTGGCCAGCGGCGCGCCCGAGGCCGACATCATCGAGAAGATAGACATAGGCGGCATCTCGCTCATCCGCGCCGCCGCCAAGAACTACAACGACGTGGTCATCGTCGCTTCGCAAGCCCAATACCAGCCGCTGCGCGACATCCTGATGGAGCGGGGCGCGACGACGACGCTCGAAGAACGCCGCTGGTTTGCCAAAGAGGCTTTCGGCGTATCGTCCCACTACGACTCCGCCATCTTCAACTACTTTGACGGGGGCGAAGGCACGGCTTTCCGCTGCTCGGCCAACAATCCCAAGCCCTTGCGCTATGGCGAGAACCCGCACCAGAAGGGCTACTTCTACGGCCACTTGGACCAACTGTTCGACCAAGTGCACGGCAAGGAAATCTCGTACAACAACCTGCTCGACATCAACGCCGCCATAGACCTGATTGACGAGTTTGCGGAGACGACGTTCGCCATCCTGAAGCACAACAACGCGTGCGGCCTGGCTTCGCGCCCCACCGTGCTCGAGGCTTGGAAAGACGCTTTGGCGGGCGACCCCGTATCGGCCTTCGGAGGCGTGCTCATCACCAACGGGGTGGTGGACAAGGAGACGGCCGAGGAAATCAACAAGATATTCTTTGAAGTCATCATCGCGCCGGACTATGACGTGGATGCCTTGGAAATCCTGGGCGAGAAGAAGAACCGCATCATCCTGGTGCGCAAGCCGGGCGAGTTGCCCAAACGCCAGTTCCGCTCCTTGCTGAACGGAGTGCTGGCGCAAGACCGCGACCTGAAGACGGAAACGCCCGCCGACCTCACGACCGTGACCACGAAAGCGCCCACGGCCGCCGAGGTGGAAGACATGCTCTTTGCCAACAAGATTGTGAAGAACTCCAAGTCCAATGCCATCGTCTTGGCCAAAGGCAAGCAGCTGCTGGCCAGCGGCGTGGGACAGACAAGCCGCGTGGACGCATTGGAGCAGGCCATCGAGAAAGCCAAGTGCTTTGGCTTCGACCTGCACGGGGCGGTGATGGCAAGCGACGCCTTCTTCCCCTTCCCCGATTGCGTGGAGATTGCCGGCAACGAAGGCGTGACGGCCGTCATCCAGCCGGGCGGCAGCATCAAGGACCAACTGAGCTTTGACTATTGCAACGAGCACGGGATTGCCATGGTCACGACCGGGTTCAGGCATTTCAAGCACTAAATTTATAAGTTGACGAGGAGACGAGTTAACGAGGCAACAAGGTTCGTTAGATAACAGGATTATAAGTAATAAGCCTGTCCTCGTAGCCTCGTTAACTTGTCAACTCGTCAACTAATAAACTCACAAACTAATAAACTAAAATCTTACATGGGCTTATTCTCTTTCACACAAGAAATAGCGATGGACCTGGGCACGGCCAACACCATCATCACTTGCAACGGCAAGATTGTGGTGGACGAACCGTCGGTGGTGGCCTTGGACCGTCGGACAGACAAAATGATAGCCGTGGGCGAAAAGGCAAAGATGATGCACGAAAAGACCCACGAGAACATCCGCACCATCCGCCCCTTGCGCAACGGCGTGATAGCCGACTTCTATGCGTGCGAGCAGATGATTCGCGGGCTGGTGAAGATGGTGAACCGCAAAGGGCGGCTCTTCTCGCCGTCGTTGCGCATGGTCATCGGGGTGCCTTCGGGCAGCACGGAAGTGGAGCTGCGCGCCGTGCGCGACTCGGCCGAACATGCCGGCGGACGCGACGTGTACCTGATTTTCGAGCCGATGGCAGCCGCCATAGGTATCGGGATTGACGTGGAAGCGCCGGAAGGCAACATGATTGTGGACATAGGCGGCGGTTCGACGGAGATTGCCGTCATCTCGCTCGGAGGCATTGTCAGCAACAACTCCATCCGCATTGCGGGCGACGACCTGACGGCGGACATCCAAGAGTACATGAGCCGCCAACACAACGTGAAGGTGAGCGAACGCATGGCCGAACGTATCAAGATACACGTGGGCGCCGCCTTGACCGAATTGGGCGAGGATGCGCCGGAAGACTACATCGTGCATGGCCCCAACCGCATCACCGCCTTGCCTATGGAGGTGCCCGTGTGCTACCAGGAGATTGCCCACTGCCTCGAAAAGTCCATCTCGAAAATCGAGACGGCAGTGCTGAGCGCCTTGGAGAACACGCCCCCCGAACTGTATGCCGACATCGTGCACAACGGAATCTACCTGGCCGGAGGCGGCGCCTTGCTGCGAGGGCTGGACAAGCGCCTGACGGACAAGATCAACATACCTTTCCACATTGCGGAAGACCCGTTGCATGCCGTGGCGAAAGGCACGGGCGTGGCACTGAAAAACGTGGATAAATTCTCGTTCCTGATGAGATAAAAGGCCGGGCGTATGCGGAATCTGCTGGACTTCCTGATGAAATACAATTACTGGTTCCTCTTCGTGTTGCTGGAGGTAGCCAGTTTTGTTTTATTGTTCCGCTTCAACCGCTATCAGCAGAGCGTCTTTTTCACGTCGGCCAATGCCGCCGCAGGCAAGCTGTATGAAGCGCGGGACGAGGTGGCATCCTACTTCCGGCTGAAAGAGACCAATGAAGACTTGCTGGACCGCAACATGGAGTTGGAATTGCGGGTAGCCGCGTTGGAGGGCGCGTTGCGCGACGTCCGCGCGGACACCATGGCCTTGGGCAGCCTCGATTCCGTCCCGGCGGACACCCGCTACACGCTGCACAAGGCGCACGTCGTGAAGAACAGCCTGAACCGGCTGGACAACTACCTGACCTTGGACCGGGGCGAAGCGGACGGCATCCGGCCCGAAATGGGGGTGGTGGACGCCAACGGCGTGGTGGGCATCGTGTATAAGACCACCGCGCACTACTCGCTGGTCATATCGTTGCTGAACAGCAAGTCGAGCCTGAGCTGCAAGATTCAAGGCAGCGATTACTTCGGCTACCTGAAGTGGGAGGGCGAAGACTCGCGTTATGCCTATCTGCGCGACTTGCCCCGCCATGCCGAGTTCAGCGTAGGCGACACGGTGGTGACGAGCGGCTATTCGGCCGTGTTCCCGCCGGGCTTGCGTGTGGGCTACATCGACGAGATGTCCGATTCGCACGACGGACTGTCGTATCTGCTGAAAATACGTTTGGCGACGGACTTCGGACGGGTGAACGACGTGCGCGTGATTTCCGTCGAGGGCTTGGCCGAACAACTGCAACTGGAAAAGCAACTGCAGGAGGAATGAACAATCGTAAACCTACTTAGAAACAAACAACGTTGGTACAGGAATATCTGCATAAAATAGGATGGTTCGTGGGCTTGGTGCTGCTGCAAGTGCTGGTGCTGAACAATATGCACTTGGGCGGCTATGCCATGACCTTCCTCTACGTCTACTTGATACTGAGGCTGGAGTCGGACACGACGCGCAACGTCGCGATGCTTTGGGCGTTTTTCTTGGGTTTGGCCGTAGACCTCTTCTCGGACACGCCTGGGATGAATGCCGCTGCCACGGTGCTCTTGGCTTTTGTCCGCCCCTTTTTCCTCCGGCTCTTCCTTCCGCGCGATGCCGCCGAGAAGTTCGTCCCCTCGTTGCGCGCCATGGGGATGGCATCTTTCTCGAAGTATACCGTGGTTTGCGTGCTGTCGCATCACGCCGTGCTGTTGGCATTGGACTACTTTTCGGTGGCGCACGTCGGGCTTTTG
>CALUOW010000083.1 GCA_944322365.1 uncultured Bacteroides sp. | reverse complement strand
CCTAAAATCTCACACTCTTCAATTCCATTCTGTGTATCAATCAGATACAGCTTTTTTAATTATCCGGGGCAAAGATAAGCATTTTCGGCCAACTTTGCCCCACATTCTTCACTCTATCACGGGCACTACGTCGAACCTTGTCCCTGCAAAGTGCCGTTCGGTGTATCGGCGCAGGTATTGCAGCGTGTCGTCGCGGATGGTTGTGTCGTCCGTCGGCGGGTAGAGGTTGTAGAGCACCGTGTGCAGGGGGATGCCCCGGCGTTGGATGGCTTCGAAGCCAAGAAGCGTATGGCTGATGCTTCCCAACTTGCCGGAGGTGACGAAGATGACCGGGCATTGGCGCGAGGCGATGTAGTCGATGGTAAGCAAATCTTCGGCGAGGGGCACCATCAATCCGCCGGCACACTCCACCAATACTACGTCATAACGCCTGGCCAGTTCGTCCGTGGCGCGGCCAATCTTCTCCAGGTCAATGGGCCGCTGGTCGATGCGGGCAGCCAGGTGGGGCGAGCAGGGATAGGAATAGATTTCGGGGGCGGTCAATCCTTCTTGGTCCTCGGGCAAGGAGCGGATGCCCATGAGGCGGCGGTGCAGGGCGATGTCTTCGGATTGTCCCACATTGCCTGTTTGCACGAGTTTCTGGGTGACGACGCGCAATCCTGCCCGTTGGAGTTGCCGGGCAAGCCACCCTGTGCAGTAAGTCTTTCCGGCATCGGTGTCAATGCCGCTGATGTAGTAGATGTTGTTCATCATGTTTCTTGTTTTTGAGCGATAATATAAATAGGATGATACGTCAGTGTCACAGTTCCGTCCGGCGTGCCAAAACGGCGGATATATCCGTTGCAGAATTCCTTCAAGCGTGTGCGTGTCCACATGCGCCTTTCGGTGCCGGTGACTCCCGTCTGCTTCAGGTGGCGCAGGACATCTGTAGGCGTGGGGAAGGAGAGGACGGCCACTTCTTCCGAAGCATGGACAAGCCGGAAGCCGTCCGGAAGCATCCTTGCCCATGCTTCGGGGGAGAAATAAGTCAGGCCATGTCCCGTCAGGGCACGGATTTCGCGCAGGTTGTCCTTGCCGAAGGTGCTGAAGGCCAGGATGCCGCCGGGCGTCAGGGATTCGAGGCAACAGGCAAAGAATATCTCCGGCCGGGCGAACCATTGCAAAGTCGAACAAGAGGTGATGACACGTGTTCGGGGTGGCAGGCACACGTCCTCGGCGTCTCCCGGCAAGAAGTGCACTCCCGGGCGCGCCAAGAGGTCGGCAAGGCTTTGCGCCATGTCGGGGCAGAGGTCGTTGAGCCAAAGGGTGCGCGGATGGAGGACGTCGGCCAAGAGGCGCGAATAAAGCCCCGTGCCGCATCCCACTTCCAAGATGTCGGCTCCCTGCATCACCGCTTCGGCGTCTGTCTGCGTCCGGAGGAGGTCGAGCATCCGGCGGGCGGCTTGGAGTTGGACGCGGGCTTCGTGGTCATACGTCCGGCGGGCGCGGGCAAAGCAGGCGGCTATTTGTTCTTTTTCCATGTGTCTTGCAAATATTCTTGAAACATCTTTTCGCTGTAGTGCGCATCGTCTGTCAGTCGGAGGGGCACGCCCCATGTCTCCCAAGCTCGTTGTTGGTTGGGCGGCGGGACGATGCGGTCTTGGCATCCTGCCACGGCTTCCGTCCAATGTCCGGCGGGGGCGGCGGGGCAGGCTTCGAGTTGCTGTCCGATGGCGCGCATCTCTTCGGCCAGTTCCTCCACCGGGCGATGCGGGCTGACGCGCAGGAAGCGATGGAAGGCTTCGGTGTCCGCGCACATTCGCCGGCAGAACTTGTGCAGGCTGGCGGGCGAAAGGCCGTCGAGCGTGCCTTGCCAGATGGCGGGCGGTATGCCCAGCTGCGGGTCGACGGGGAAGGGCGTCCCGTTGAGGGCAATGCTCCGGCCGATGGGCGTATCCAAGCACGGCATCACGTGCGACGCTGCCCATACGCCCATCGACCATCCCACGACGTTTATCTCTTGATAGGTTCGCAGGGGGAGGAAATCGGCCTCCAACGTGCGGTAGTCGTAGCACAGCAGAAAGTCGTGCCCCTCCGGCCGGTATGTGCGGAAGGGGGTGGCATCGGCTGCCCAACCGGCAAAGAAGAGCAGCAGGCAGGGATGATTTTCCCGGATAATGTATTCGTGTTTCATTGTTATTGTTAATAGATGAATAGAAAGAGCTATCTTCATGAGGAATCAGTGGCACCTTTTCTAGGAATCAGTGGCACCTTTTTTAGGAATCAGTGGCACTGATTCTAGCAGCATCCGGATGAAACAAGGAGCCTAGGCTGGCCAAGAGCGCATCCAACTCGTCGTCTGACAAGTCTGCGCGGAGCGAAAGGCGCAGGCGCGACGTGCCCAGTGGCACCGTGGGCGGGCGGATGGCGCGGACGTAGAAGCCTTGGCGTTGCATCTCGTGGGCGCGGCGGACGGCTTCGGCGCTGTCTCCCACAGGCAGGGGGATGATGTGCGTGGCAGATTTGTCCGGGATGGATAGCCGGCCGAGGGCTTCGTGGACACGCCGGGCGATGGTTTGGAGCCGGAGGCGGCGTGCGCTCATAGCGGGCAGGCGGCGCAATACGCAGAGCGTCCAAGCGGCCACTACGGGGGGCAGGGCGGTGGTGAAGATGAAGGGGCGCACGTGGTTGACCAGGTAATCGCGCATCACGCGGCGGCATATGACGAAAGCTCCTGCCGAGCCTGCCGCCTTGCCTAGCGTGCCTATCAGGAGGTCGATGTCGGCCAAGATTCCTTTCTCTTCGCACAAACCTAGCCCTTGTGGGCCACGGATGCCAAAAGCGTGTGCCTCGTCCACGTAGAGCAATGCGTGTGGATATTGGCGCCGCAGGGCAACCAATCCTTCAAGGGGAGCCATGTCCCCGTCCATGCTATAAATGCTTTCCACTACTAGGAGGATACGTTTGTAGCGGTGGGCTTCTTGTTTGAGAAGTCGCTCCAGGTCGTCCAGGTCGTTGTGGCGGAAGCGTTTCCAAGTGCCCCTGCCCAGGCGTATGCCGTCAATGAGGCTGGCATGGACCAACTTGTCGGCCAGGACAAGAGTGCCGGGGTCGGAGAGGGCGGCCGTTATGCCCGTGTTGGCATCGTATCCGCTATTGAATAGGAGGGCCGATTCAGTTCCGTATAGTCGGGCCAAGGCCGCCTCCAGTTCGTCGAATACGGGGTGGTTGCCTGTCAGCAGACGCGAGGAGCCGGAGGAAAACACAAGGTCGTGGGGCGGCACGTGGCGCAAGAAGTCTTCGCGCAAGGCAGTGTCGGCGGCTAATCCCAAGTAGTCGTTGGACGAGAGATTGAGCATCCTTTGTCCTTCGGCGTATAGGTATCGCCCTTCTTGCGCGGCATGGGGAAGGGTGCGCAGGTTGCCTGTGGCGGACAAGGCGTCCAAGCTGGATTGCAATTCGGCGTATATGGGTCTCATGTCAATTTTCGTTTACGACTTTGACAAGTCCATGGGTCAATCGGGAAAGTTCGTCGGGCCGGATGACGTAAGGGGGCATGACGTAAGCCAGGCGTCCGAAGGGGCGTACCCAGATGCCTTCGTCCACAAAGCGGCGTTGCATCCGTGCCATGTCCACGGGTCGTTTCAGTTCGATGACCCCGATGGCGCCCAGCACGCGCACATCCTCCACTTGCGGCAGGTCCCGTGCGGGGGCCAGTTCGTCTTTCAGTTGTTGTTCGATGCGGCGCACCCGTCCTTGCCAATCATACTCCGGCGAGGTCAGCAGGCGGATGGAGGCGCAAGCCACGGCGCAGGCCAGCGGATTGCCCATGAAGGTGGGGCCGTGCATGAAGACGCCCGGCGCGTAGGCGGAGAGCGTGTCTGCCACTTTGTTGGTGGCCAATACGGCGGCCATGGTCATGTAGCCTCCCGTCAGGGCTTTGCCGATGCATAGGATGTCCGGTTCCACCCCGGCATGTTCCCAAGCGAAGAGGCGGCCTGTGCGCCCGAAGCCGGTGGCTATCTCGTCGAATATCAGCAGGATGTCGTGCTCCCGGCAGAGGCGGGCGGCTTCCACCAAGTATTGCGGATGATAGAACCACATGCCTCCCGCGCCTTGCACCACCGGCTCCAGGACAAGGGCGGCCAGCGTGTCGGCGTGAGTTTCTATCAGGCGGCGTAGTTCGTCCGTGTCGTGTTCGTCCCACGTTCCGCCGAAGCGCGAGCGGGGTTGGGGGGCAAAGATGCGTGCGGGCAAGGCTGGGCCAAAGAGCGAGTGCATGCCGGTGACGGGGTCGCAGACGGACATGGCATTCCAAGTGTCGCCGTGGTATCCGCTGCGTATGGTGATGAAGTTTTGTTTTTTGGCCAAGTGTCCGTTGCCGGGCGTGGCGAGGCTTTGGGCTTGCCAGTATTGCACGGCCATCTTCAACGCTACTTCTACGGACACGGAGCCGGAGTCGGCATAGAATATCTTTTGCAGGCTTGGGGGCACAAGGGGCAGGAGCAGGCGGGCCAGTTGGATGGCAGGTTCGTGGGTCAACCCTCCGAACATTACGTGGGACATCCGCTTCAGTTGTTCTTGTACGGCTTGGTTCAGTTCGGGGCGGTTGTATCCATGGATGGCACACCACCACGACGACATGCCGTCCACGAGTCGTTTGCCGTTGGAGAGCGTCAGGGTAGCTCCGGAGGCTCTTTCTACTTTATAGACGGGCAGGGGACGCGAGGTCGAGGTGTAGGGATGCCATAGGTGCAGGGTGTCGGTCAGGGTGTCGTCCGGCTCATAGCCTGCTTCTTGCGCCAGGCGGTGGTCGTCGGCTGCGGTCGAACCGGTGGTGGTGAGCAAGTCGCCCGTGATGGCGGCATTGATTCCGATGCGCATGGCTTGTCGTTGGATGTCGGGCGAGAATCGTTTGCGTCCTCCGGCAAAGCGCAGGTCGGCACGGGGCAGGATGAAGCGGAAGAGGGCGATGGCGGTCAGCAATTCTTCGTCGCTCAAGAGGGATTGGCGCTCCAAGGGAGTGCCGGGGATGGGGGCCAACACATTGAGGGGCACTGAGTCGATATTGAGTTCGCGCAACTTCAAGGCCAGTTCGATGCGTTGCTCCATTGTCTCGCCCATGCCGATGATGCCCCCGCTGCATACCTCTAATCCGGCGCGTCGGGCGGCCAGGAGGGTGTCTATTTTCTCTTGTTGCGTATGCGTGGTGCAGAGGGTGGGGAAGTAAGAGGGAGCTGTCTCCAGGTTGCAATGGTAGCGCGTGATGCCGGCGTCGAGCAAAGCCTGCATTCCTTCTTCGTCTACCAATCCCAGCGAGGCGCAGAGGCGGATGGAAGTATGCCGGCGCAGGTGTCGTGCCGTGTCGCAGATGCGCTCCAAAAGTTGGCGGGAGGGGCGTTTCCCGCTGATGACGATGGAGAAGCGTCCGATGCCTTGTGCTTCGTGCAATCGGGCTTGGCGCAGGCATTCGTCTTTGTCTATCAGGTCATATGCCTCGGCTTGCGTGCGGTATCGTGCCGACTGGGCACACCACTTGCAATCTTCGGGGCACTTTCCCGAACGTGCATTGACAATGGAGCAGAAGTCTGCACGCCGGTGTGCCAGTCGCCGGGTTATCTCATGAGCCGCTTCATAAAGTGTTTCCTTGTCGGGATGTGCGGCCAAGGCGAGGGCTTCCGTCGGGGTGATGGTCTCCCCTCGGAGGACTTTTTCTTTCAGGTCTTGTATCTTCATAAGGGTTTTTGTTGAAATCAGATGGTTCGCTTTCGGAGAGGGAGGCGGCTGTGCCCGTGCTCATCTGCTTGGCCAAGGCGCGGTCGGCCAAGGCGTGGTGCAGATGTCCTATGGTGACGCACCGCCCGATGCTGGCAAAGGCAGCATAGGCCTTGCGGCTCCATCGGCGGAAGCGCAACGTCGGTGCGTGGATAGGTTGGTTTTGTCTCATCTTTTCTCCGAATAAAGGGTTTATGTGGATGCAAATGTAATATAAATGTGGAATACTTGCTTGCTTTCGGGCGAAAATTCGTATTTTTGCGCGCTTGTTTGGAAGAACGCACGGAGGATGTCAGATGCGTCGTCTGTGTGCCATGAATAAGAAGAATCATCAAAACGAAATACAAAAATGGCAGTAGAATTAAAGAACCTTACCAAACGGAGCGAGAACTACTCGCAATGGTATAATGAATTGGTGGTGAAATCCGACTTGGCCGAGCAATCCGCCGTGCGTGGTTGCATGGTCATCAAACCCTACGGATATGCCATCTGGGAAAAGATGCAACGTCAGTTGGACCAGATGTTCAAAGACACGGGCCATGTCAATGCCTACTTCCCCTTGCTCATCCCCAAATCCTTCCTGAGCCGCGAAGCAGAGCATGTGGAAGGTTTTGCCAAAGAATGTGCCGTGGTGACGCACTATCGCCTGAAGGCCGATGCCGAGAAGGGCGTCGTGGTGGATCCCGATGCCAAGCTGGAAGAGGAACTTATCATCCGCCCCACGTCGGAAACCATCATTTGGAATACGTATAAGAACTGGATCAATTCCTACCGCGACCTGCCCATCCTCTGCAACCAATGGGCCAACGTCTTCCGCTGGGAGATGCGCACCCGCCTCTTTCTGCGTACGGCCGAATTCCTTTGGCAAGAGGGACATACGGCTCACGCCACCCGCGAGGAAGCTGAAGCCGAGGCCGTGAAGATGCTGAACGTCTATGGCGAATTTGCCGAGAAATACATGGCCATGCCCGTCATCAAAGGCGTGAAGTCTGCCAACGAACGCTTTGCCGGCGCGCTGAACACCTACACCATCGAGGCCATGATGCAGGACGGAAAGGCTTTGCAGAGCGGCACTTCGCACTTCCTTGGCCAAAACTTCGCCAAGGCTTTCGACGTGCAATTCGTTAATAAGGACAACCAGTTGGAGTACGTATGGGCTACGTCGTGGGGCGTATCCACCCGCTTGATGGGCGCTTTGATCATGACGCACTCCGACGACAACGGCCTTGTCCTGCCTCCGCACTTGGCTCCTATCCAGGTAGTCATCGTGCCTATCTACAAGAGCCAGGAGCAGTTGCGCCAGATTGACGAGAAGGTGGCCGGCATTGCGGCACGCCTCAAAGACTTGGGCATCAGCGTGAAGTATGACAATGCCGACAACAAGCGTCCGGGCTTCAAGTTTGCCGACTACGAGGTGAAGGGCGTCCCCGTACGCCTCGTGATGGGCGGACGCGACTTGGAGAACAACACCATCGAAGTGATGCGCCGCGACACGCTGGAGAAGGAAACCCGCACGTGCGACGGCATCGAGCAGTATGTGAAGGATTTGCTGGAAGACATCCAACAGAATATCTACCAAAAGGCGCTGAATTACCGCAACGCCCGCATCACCACCGTGGACACCTACGACGAGTTCAAGGAGAAGATTGAAGAAGGCGGCTTCATCTTGGCGCATTGGGACGGGACGACCGAAACCGAACTCCGTATCAAGGAAGAGACGAAGGCTACCATCCGTTGTATTCCCTTCGATTCCTTTGTGCCGGGCGACAAGGAGCCGGGCAAGTGCATGGTGACGGGCAAACCTTCTGCTTGCCGGGTCATCTTTGCTCGTTCTTATTAAACACAAGAGAATCCCGAAAATTTGTAATCCTGGTTTCCTGTGAGATGCTTGCGTAGGCTCACAGGGAGCTAGGATTTATTGTATCCGGGGATGCCCGCTCAAGCTCGTTTGAGGAACCGGTTGGTCAGCCAGCGGCGCACGGGGATGTCATAGCATTTCAGCGAGGCATAAGCCAATGCCACGGCGCCGGCAAACACACATAACATGTAAGGAATGCCGTCTTTCAGGCTGGCGCCGGTATTGCATACCCATGCCGTATAGACATATACCAAGGGATAGTGCGTGATATAGATAGGATAAGAAATCTCGCCCAAAAACTTGCAGATGGCCGTTGAATGCCGTCCGGTCACCTTGCCGCCCGCTCCCATCGACACGATGACCGGAAAGACGAATAGAATGCAGCAAGCCTCGTAAAGCCCGTTCATCCAATAGTGCTCTTCCCCACCGATGCGGGGCACGGAGAGCATCGCCACGATGAGCAGGGAGCAGTACCAGAAGGCGCGTTTCTTCAGCCGGATGAGCCATCCCAGCCGGGAGAGCAGCAAACCGCCGAAGAAAGGATAGAGCAGACGCGTGAAGCCTACGTATTGCTGCTCCCACGTCAAGGCCCAGCCGCCTACCATGTCGCCCAAGGGAGCCGTCTGGCTGCGGTATACCGTCAGGCAAGCGGCCAGCGCTACCAGCAGCGTGAGAGCCGTCTTGTTGAAACGGCGCACGAAGAGGGCATAGAGGATATTGGCGATGTATTCATAATAAAGCGACCAGGCAGGGCCGTTCAGCGGGTGCATCTCTGTCCAGCCACGTACATCCCATTTCAGCGGGAGAGGCAGCAGCGTGAATCCCCACACCATCAGCAGCAACAGCATCCACGCCGGCGTCTCGCCTATCAGCGGGAAGCAAACGTCCGACTTCTGGAAATAGAAGAACACGGCCCCCACGATGCTGCCCATGATGACCATCGGATGCAGGCGGATGAGGCGCCTCTTGAAGAATGTCCCCAACGTCATGCGGTCCCAACGGTCGTCGTAGGCATAGCCAATCACGAAGCCCGAAAGCATGAAAAAGAAATCGACGGCCAAATAGCCATGGTTGATGATTTGCGTCAAATGGTTGCCGCCCGAATGCGCCTCAAACAGGTGGAAGATGATTACCATCAGCGCAGCCACGCCACGCAAGCCGTCCAATATCTCGTAGTGCGGCTTCGAAGCCAGGTAAGTGGTCTGTGCCTTCATGAAAATGTCTTGTTTGTGTTAAAAATAGGGTTGCCAAGCTAATGCGAAAGAAAGTGCCGGCGGGTGGGCCTCTGTCGCTCCTTCAGACGATCTTGAAGCGCATCCGCCACACTTGCCGTTCCTCGTCCCAATCGTGGCTGATGATGCGGAAGGCGCCTATCTCGGCCGTATTCTCCACATGTGCCCCGATGCAGAGGCATTCGTCATAGTCGCCCACGTGCACCACGCGCACCGTGTCCGAAGCATCGTCGGGCAGGCGATCCAAGTCGAAACGTCCCTTGGCTTCCTCCTGCGTGATGTATTCGGTGGTGACAGGCAGATTGCGGGCAATAACCTCGTTCACAGCCTCTTCCAGCTTTTTGACCTCCTCGTCCGTGGGGCGATGGCTTAGCCGGTAATCCAGTTTGCTCTTCTTGCGCTCGATGTGCGCCGACACCGAACGCCCGCAGCCGAAGAGGCGGATCATCGTCTGATTCACGATGTGCTCCGTCGTGTGCGACGGGCGATGTTCTTCTTTGTTATGCGCGTTCAGCACGGGGCCTTCGGCGACTTTTTTTTCTTTTTCTTCCATAATGTTCAGAATCCAATTCTCACATAGCCCGCGTTTTCGCAACTCTTTTCCGGGCATTTGACGGGACAAAGATAATGAACTTCTCGTTTTTCAGCAAGATTGCCTTCGCATAACTTACGGAGGAATTGCCGGATGCGGAGTAGAACGTGGAGGAAAAATCCAAGAAAACAGTAGAAAAAAGGAGGATAAGTGATGCGACAACCTTTGCAAAGCGTGGATTAAACTCTATCTTTAGGCTACAGATGGACATCTGCAAGCTGAAGATGTGCATCTGCAAGGTAAAGATGGACATCTGTAGGCTGAAGATGGAGCTTGTTCGAGGCTTCGGAAGTTTTTTCCTTGCGGATTATCTTTTTTTAGACGCGGATTGCCAGTATTCTTTTTGTTTTGACGCATTCTCATCTCTTAGGGCAATGTCTCAAAAACGCACACATTGTCCGATATCGAACACTTCTTTCTTTGCTTCTCATTTGTATATCAACGCTTTAAGTTTTGGCACGGATTTGGCGGGATAGAGGATGAAGTTTGTGCGCATTGTCCGTTTTTGTCGGACGGGGGTGGGGCAGGCTTTCCGAACAGATAGAAGAAACATAAAAACTATAAAGTATGGATAGAGAAATTCCTAAAGAAGTGCGCCAGAAGGAGCGCAACAAGAAATTAATCCGCTACGGCATCAGCGTGGCGGCAGTCATCGTGGTCATCAGCGTGCTCATCTCCGTGATGCGCACCGGGGTGAAGGAGAAGGACGTGGTGTTCA
>CALUOW010000082.1 GCA_944322365.1 uncultured Bacteroides sp. | reverse complement strand
CCTGGTGACACCACTTCCGGAGAGGCATCGGAATGTAGCGCAGTTGGTAGCGCACTACGTTCGGGACGTAGGGGTCGGGCGTTCGAGTCGCCTCATTCCGACAGGAATACAAAGAAAGAGAGCAATCGCTTGCTCTCTTTTTTCTTTTTCTATTCAGAAGCCTCGCGCGTCCATCCGTATGTTTTCCCCCCACATGCTTGCTTTTCTTGCGCCAACGTTGTACATTTGCAACTATTAGTAAAAGCTGGATAAGGAATCCATAAAAACATTCATCTATGAGCATAAAGACAAGACTTACGGCCATGCAATTTCTGCAATTTTTCGTGTGGGGCGCGTGGCTCATCTCTTTAGGGGGCTATATGGGACGGACGCTCCACTTCGAAGGCGGACAAATCGGCGCCATCTTTGCCACATCGGGATTGGCCGCCCTCTTCATGCCCGGCCTGACCGGCATCATTGCCGATAAATGGGTCAACGCCGAACGGCTATACGGCTTGCTTCATCTGATAGGTGCCGGCGCACTGTTCTACGCCTCGACAGCCACTAGCTACGAACAGATGTATTGGGCCATGTTGCTCAATATGTTGGCCTACATGCCCACGCTTTCACTGGCCAACACCGTGTCATACAATGCCTTGGAGAAATACAAGCTAGACTTGGTCAAGGATTTTCCACCCATCCGTGTGTGGGGAACCGTCGGTTTCATCTGCGCCATGTGGGTAGTGGATCTCACCGGATTCAAAGAAAGCACGGCGCAACTGTATGTAGCAGCCATTTCGGCCGTAGCGCTGGGATTGTACGCTTTTACCTTGCCTCCTTGTCCACCCGAACGCAATGAAAAGAAAACATGGCTTTCCGCCTTCGGGCTAGATGCGCTGGTGCTATTTAAGCAAAAGAAGATGGCTATATTCTTCCTTTTCTCCATGCTGCTGGGGGCTGCCCTGCAAATCACCAATACCTATGGCGATTTGTTTCTAGGCTCCTTCGCTGCCATTCCCGAATATGCCGACTCGTTTGGAGTCAAACATTCGGTCATCTTGCTTTCCATTTCTCAAATGAGCGAAACCTTGTTCATCCTGGCCATCCCATTCTTCTTGCGCCATTTTGGCATCAAGCGCGTCATGCTCATCAGTATGTTCGCGTGGGTGTTCCGTTTCGGGTTATTCGGCTTGGGCAATCCCGGCGACGGGCTTTGGATGCTCATCCTCTCGATGATAGTCTATGGCATGGCTTTCGATTTCTTCAATGTGTCCGGCTCGTTGTTCACCGAGATGGAAGCCCATGCAGGCATCCGCGCCAGCGCACAGGGGCTGTTTTTCATGATGACCAACGGCTTCGGCGCCTTCATTGGCGGTTATGCCAGCGGGGCAGTGGTAGACTGTTTTTCCGTATATGCCGAAGGCGGGGGACTAGTCAGTCGCGAATGGACGCCTATCTGGATGATTTTCGCCGCTTACGCATTGGTCATTGGCATCTTATTTGCAGTGGTATTCCGCTATAAGCACATACCGGAAAAAATCAAGCAAGAAAAGCCATGAGCAGAAAAAAAATAGAAATGCGAGTCTCTAGCTTGGCTAGCAGCCGTTTGCAAGCCGGCGCCTACACATTGCTTTTCAACGAAGTGAATGGCAAACGCATGTTGCCCATCATCATTGGCACGTCAGAAGCGCAAGCCATTGCTATCGAGTTGAGGGGAATCACCCCGCCGCGCCCCTTGACGCATATGTTGTTTGCTTCGGTATTGGAGGCACTGGGCATCCGTCTGTTGCGTATGCTCATTTATAAGGCAGAAGACGGCGTATACTATTCTTACTTATATCTGCACTCTGGCGAGATATTTCTCCGTGCAGACTCGCGCACCAGCGATGCCGTGGCCATGAGCCTGCGGATGAAAGTGCCCATACTGATTTATGAAGACGTGTTGGATGCTGCATGTACGATGCAGGACAGCGACATTGCCCTTCATCCTGAGGCAAACGAACACTTATCCGGTCCATATGCCATGCAATCCTTGGAAACAGCCTTGCAAAAGGCCGTGGAGGAAGAGAATTACGAACTGGCCGCCCACCTGCGCGACTTAATCAACCAGATGAAAACCTCTTAACATATTATTCTCATGCACATTTTCTATACACCCGACATCCAGGACCTTCACGAGTTGCCCGAAGAAGAAGCTGCCCACGCCCTGCGGGTGCTTCGCCTCCAAGCAGGCGATGAAATCATGCTGACCGACGGGAAAGGCAACTTCTACCATGCCCGCATCAGCCTCGTGGCCCACAAGCATTGCCAGGTAGACATTCTGGATATGCAGCCGCAAGCGCCTCTATGGAGCGGCCATCTGCACATAGCCATGGCGCCCACCAAAAACATGGATCGTACGGAATGGTTTGTCGAAAAAGCCACGGAAATTGGCTTCGACGAACTGACCTTCCTGAACTGCCGTTTTTCCGAACGAAAAGTCATCAAAACGGACCGCATTGCCAAGATCTTGGTTTCGGCCATCAAGCAGTCGCTCAAAGCCCGCCTGCCCCGGCTGAACGAGATGACAGACTTCAAGTCTTTTATCTCCCAACCGTTTGATGGACAAAAATTCATTGCCCATTGCCATGAAGGCGAGAAGCCTTTGCTGAAAGACCTTGTCCGCAAAGGCGAAGACGCGCTGGTGCTTATCGGTCCGGAAGGCGATTTCAGCGAAGAAGAGGTGAGCCAAGCCATCGCCGCTGGTTTCCAACCTATCAGCTTGGGCAAATCGCGCTTACGGACGGAAACCGCCGCGCTCGTGGCCTGCCACATCTTGAATTTGCAAAACCAATAAAAAACGCAGATATGAAAAAACTTTTATTCCCCGCACTGGCCATACTGGCATGGGTGGTCAGCGCCTGTTCGCAAAAAACCGAGTACACCAACGCCATCCCGGCAAAGGCAGAAACCGTCATTGCCATCCAGCCTGCCGCATTGGCCGACAAAGCCGGATTGGACGAAACTTCCTTGCAAAAACTGAAAGGACTGTTGAAGAAAGACACGGATGCCTCCATGCAAGAATATTTGGAAACTTTGCTGAACGACCCTGCTCAATCAGGCATCGACTTTGAATCGCCTTTGTATCTCTTCAACATACAGTCACTGCTCAAGAATGGATTTATCGCCGTAGCCAAAGTTTCCGACGAGGCAAACGTACAAACCTTGGTAAACGCCCTGCAAGAACAAGGCTTGGTGAGCGGCACGACGCCCGCCGACGGCTACACCCTGACAGAAGGCAAACTGCTAATGGCCTACAACGCCTCCACCCTGCTGATGCTGGGAGCACAAGAAGGCCCGCAAGTAGCCGCGCTTAAAGACAGCATCGCCGTCTGGATACAGCAGACTGCCGAACAAAGCTACAGCAGCAAGCCTGCCTTCAAACAGATGCAAGAACAGAAGGGCGACATCAAAGCCGTACTTCCCTACACCGCCATTCCCTCGTCTTACGCCCAAAGCTATGGCATCCCTCAAGACCTGCCATTGAAAGACATATCGTTCATCGCTGCCTTATCGTTCGAAAAGGGAAGCATCGACCTGCACCTGGCCCCTTATACAGAAAACGCAGACTTGAAAACTTTCTTGGAAAAACAAGCCCAAGCCGCCCAACCTATCAAGAATACATTCATCGACTACTTCCCCCAATCGTCGCTCGCCCTGCTGAGCACCGGCATGAACGGCGCCGCCCTATACGAGCAGTTGCTGGAAAACACGGCCATGGGCAACGACCTGTCTGCCAAGGAAGCCGAAAGCATGAAAGCCATATTTGGCATGTTTGAAAACGACCTGACGGTAGGTCTTGTCAATTGGTCTCTCAATCAGTCGCCGGCTATCCTTGCCTATGCCACCGTGAAGGATGCTGCCCCCTTGAAGAAGCTGAACGATCCGGCCTTGCTGCGCCGCCTGCCCGGCAAAGGCAAGCTCATGGAATTGGGCGAAGACCAGTACGTCTGGCATTCGGGTAGAGAAAGTTTGTTCTTCGGCGTACGCGACCGCCAATTCTATGCCACCAACGACGAATTGCTTTATAAAGACATTTTCAAGAAGTGCGACCCATCTGCCGCAGAAACCGCCTACGCCGACGGCATGAAAAGCAAGAAAATGTCAATTGTCCTGAATATCGAAGCTGTCAGCGAACTGCCTGTCGTCAAGATGCTGCTGGGCTTGGGCGGAGCCAAAACCGCTCCATACAAAGCAATCCTCGACGGCATTTCCTACCTGAAGAGCGAGAGCGACGGCACACAAGGCACCATCAGCCTGCAACTGAAAGACAAAGACACCAACGCCTTGAAGCAAATCGCCGAATTGGGCAAAGGAATTATCTAACCCCGCGCCCCCATGAACGAAATCCGCTTGCAGCAAGTCCTTCCGCAGGTCTTTGCCGGACAGGACAGCATCGTGTCGGACGTCTGGCACCGGGACATCACCTTCCGTAAGGGAGAGCATTGCCTGGTGGAGGCAGCGTCCGGCACGGGCAAGTCCTCGCTGTGCAGCTTCCTCTACGGCTACCGCAGGGATTACGAAGGCATCATCAACTTTGACGGGCGCAACATCCGCGCGCTGTCCGTGGCCGAATGGACGGAGATGCGCCGCCGCGCGCTCAGCCTGCAATTCCAAGAACTACGCCTCTTCCCCGAATTGTCCGCGCTAGAGAACGTGCTGTTGAAAAACCGCCTGACGAACCACCGAAGCAGAAAGAAAATCCGTTCCTTGCTCGACGCGGTAGGCCTGGGCGACAAAATGGATGAGAAAACAGGTCGCCTTTCCTTCGGACAACAGCAGCGCGTGGCCTTCGTCCGTTGCCTCTGCCAGCCTGCCGACTTCATCCTGCTGGACGAGCCCGTCAGCCACTTGGACGACCCGAATGCCACCATCTTGGCCCGACTGCTGACTGAAGAAGCCGATGGAGCGGGCATCATAGTCACCTCCATCGGACGGCGCTTGCCCATGAACTATCAACGTATCCTGAAACTATAATCCATCAACCTCTCACCAATGAACAAACTGGTTTGGAAACTTCTGCGCCAACACCTCAGTGCAGGACAACTGACAGGCTTCTTCCTAGCCCACCTGCTGGGAATGGCCATCATCCTGTTGGGCATACAGGCCTATTGCGACATCCGTCCCATCTTCGTTCATGGCGATAGCTTCCTGAAGAAGGACTACCTCATCGCCACCAAGGAAGTCAGCACGCTGGGCAACCTATTGGGCAGCAGTTCCACCTTCACTCCCGAAGAAATAGCCGACTTGCAAAACCAGGACTTCACGGCGAAAGTAGGCCGTTTCACCCCTGCCCTATTCGACGTGTCAGCCAGCATGGGCCTGCCCAATGCGGGAATACATCTGTCCACGGAAATGTTTTTTGAGGCCGTGCCCGACGAGTTTATCGATGCGGACCTGGCACAATGGCAAGCCGACCCGGCCGAAGGCATCCTGCCCATCATCATCCCGCGCAACTACTTGAATCTTTACAACTTCGGATTCGCCCAAAGCCGCGGTCTGCCTCAACTGTCCGAGGGACTGACCGGCCTCTTGCAACTGAACATTACGCTAAGCGGAAACGGAAAACGCGAGACCTACCGGGGACGCATCGCGGGCTTCTCCAACCGGCTAAACACGCTGCTCATCCCCCAAACTTTCATGGACGAAGCCAACCGCCGCCTTGCACCGGAAGACAAACCTGCCCCGTCACGCCTTATTGTGGAAGTAAAGAACCCGTCGGACAGCCGCATCGCCCAATACTTCGCCCAAAAACATTACCAAACAGAAGGGAACGGCTTAGACGACGGCAAGACGAGCTACTTCCTGCGCCTGCTGACAGGCATCGTACTGGCCGTGGGCGCCATCATCTGCCTGTTGGCTTTCTACTTGCTTGTGCTCAGCATCTTTCTGCTGCTGCAAAAGAACGCCGCCAAGCTGGAAAACCTGTTGCTGCTGGGCTACAGTCCGGCCCAAGTGGCCCGTCCCTACCAATGGCTGGCCATCGGGCTGAATGCCGCAGGACTATTGGCCGCCTTGGGCTGCGTAATATGGGCACGAGCCAACTACTTGGAAGGCTTACACCTGCTCTTCCCCCAAATGGAGACGGCCAACCTTTGGCCCAGTCTGACAACCGGCATCGCGCTCGCCGCACTATTAGCCGCGCTGAACGTGCGCTTCATTCAAAAGAAAGTGAAACGGATTTGGATGGGAAAAGCCATGCGGGCTTCCTCGGTTTGAACTAACACATTCCGATTGGCCCGTGCCGGCTCTGCCTACCGGCTTTCCTAAAAAGCTGTTTAAAAATCAACAAACGTACCTCACCAGTATTGTAAACAATTCATATTTCCAAGTTTTCGATTTATTCTCAAACATTCTCCGGACATACAAATCGCCGCTTCTAGATAAGCCCGAAATAGGCGAGAAATAGGAGGGGAATAGGAGAGGAATAGGAGGGGTAACGAAGGGATAGCAAATCCGAAGGCGAAAATTAGCCGATTTCCTGCATTTTCAGAGCCTTAGATAGGCGGATTGTCATCCTCAAGGCCCTCTTTTTCCCTGCGGGGCGGAAAACGCGGGAAGCCGGCCCGACAAGGAAATAGCCGCATTTTGTCAGGAAACACGATTTTCTATTGTAATAAATCACAAATATTTATATTAATTAAAATTATCAACAAAACAACTGCCTATATGCACCCTTCGAGCCTGTTTAATTCTCGTTTGCTCTAAGGGAATGAAACGAAGAATCTCCCCATGCGGCAAGGGCATCCAGGAGATGTGCCGGCTTCGTTTTTCTTCCCTACCAACGTGACAGAGAAAGCGATTTTGAAACGACAGACTCTTACTTTTTTGAAAAAAAACAGGTGAAAAGTTTGGTATATCCAAAGAATACCGTACCTTTGCAGCGCAAAAAAGAAAAAGAAGCGCTTGCCGTTATAGCTCAGTCGGTAGAGCAACGCATTCGTAACGCGTAGGTCGCCAGTTCAAGTCTGGCTAACGGCTCGAAAGAGAATGAAGTAGGAAGAAAACGAAACGGTTTTCTTCCTATTTTTGTTTTTCGACCTATCGCACGATTCCCCTAACCCTATTGAACGCCCGGCCAAGGAAACGTACGGGCATAAAAAAAGGGCTCCGCTGAGCCCAACCTTTGTTAACCTTAAATCTAATACCATGAAAAACACGCTGCAAAGGTACGGACTTTCGGGAAACCTGCAAATTATTCGGGCAGAAAAATGTGTTTTAAAACATATTTTAAGGATATAAACCGATCCTTTTACTTCCTTTTTCAATTCCAAGCCCGCAAGCGGGACATCTATCAGCCGGCCGCAAGGATTTTTTTAATGCTCCGGATTGCTATTCTATCCGAATTTGCCTTATCTTTGCGGGGCAATAAGAACTATAAGACATCATGCCAGCCTATGATTTAATCTCCATATTAGGACCAACCGCCTCGGGCAAGACCACCTTTGCCGCCGCCCTGGCCGCCGCGCTGGACACGGAAATCATCAGCGCCGACTCGCGCCAAGTGTACCGCCGCATGGACTTGGGCACGGGGAAAGACTTGGCCGACTACGTGGTGGACGGCCGACCGGTGCCTTACCACCTCATAGACATTGCCGAGCCGGGGACCAAATATAACGTCTTCGAATACCAGCGCGACTTCCTGCACGCCTACAAATCCATCCGCGCCAAGGGGCGGACGCCCATTGTCTGCGGGGGGACGGGATTGTATCTGGAATCGGTGCTGCGCGGCTACCGGCTATTGCCCGTGCCGGAGAATCCCGCCTTGCGCGCCGCCTTGGCCGGTAAGTCGTTGGCCGAATTGACCGAACGGCTGAAGCAGTACAAGACCTTGCACAATACGACCGACGTGGACACGCCCAAGCGGGCCATCCGCGCCATCGAGATAGAAGAATATTACCGGCACGTCCCGCCCGAAGCCGAGCGGCCTTTCCCCCAACTGCGGAGCCTCATCCTGGGCGTGGACATCGGGCGCGACGAACGCCGGGCGCGCATCAGCCAACGCCTGCGCCAACGCCTTGCGGAGGGCATGGTGGACGAAGTGCGCTGCCTGCTGGACGAAGGCATCGCGCCCGAAGACCTGACGTACTACGGTTTGGAATACAAGTTCCTGACGCTCTACGCCATAGGCCGGCTGACGTACGACGACATGGTCCGGCAGCTGGAGATTGCCATCCACCAGTTTGCCAAACGGCAAATGACGTGGTTCCGAGGCATGGAGCGGCGCGGATTCACCATCCATTGGATAGACGCCTCCCTGCCCACTGCCGAGAAGGTGGCCATCGCGCGCCGGCTGCTGGAAACAGAAAACGAATTATCACCCATCAATCAACCCTAACCCATAGAAACCATGGCAGAACCCAATAAATGGGGCATCATCTACAACCCCAAGGCCGGCACCCGCAAGGTGCAGAAACGCTGGAAAGCCATCCAAAGCTACATGGACAGCCTAGGCGTGGCCTATGATTACGTGCAATCCGAAGGATTCGGCTCGGTGGAGCGCTTGGCCGGCATCCTAGCCAACAACGGCTACCGCACCATCGTCATCGTAGGAGGCGACGGCGCGCTGAACGACGCCATCAACGGCATCATGCACTCCCAAGCCGAACACAAGGAAAGCATTGCTCTGGGCATCATTCCCAACGGCATTGGCAACGACTTTGCAGACTATTGGGACATGAGCAATGAATACAAGGAAGCGGTGGATTGCCTCGTCCGGGGGCGGCGCCGGCGGATAGACGTGGGCACCTGCCAGTACTACGACGGCACGAAGCACGTGACGCGCTACTTCCTCAACGCCATCAACATAGGCTTGGGCGCACGCATCGTCAAGGTGACGGACCAGTGCAAACGCTTCTGGGGCGTGAAATACCTGTCCTATTTCATGGCCTTCCTCTCGCTCATCTTCGAGCGGAAACTCTATCGGATGCACCTCAAGATCAACGACGAGCACATCCGTGGACGCATCATGACCGTCTGCATCGGCAGCGCCACGGGCTACGGACAAGTGCCCAGCGCCGTCCCCTACAACGGCTGGCTGGACGTGTCCGTCATCTACCGCCCCGAACTGCGGCAACTCTGGGGCGGGCTGTGGATGCTCATCCAAGGCCGCATCCTCAACCACCGGCTGGTGAAGCCCTTCCGCACCCAGCAAGTCAAGGTGCTGCGCGCCCGCAATGCCGTGGTGGACTTGGACGGACGCATCCTGGAGCGGCACTTCCCGCTCAACATCGGGATATTGCACGAGGCGGTGTCGCTGATTATTCCGTGAAAAACCTCCGTACATAAGAAGATTATTACTAACTTTGCTTGAAACAAATAAAAAACAGCGTATGACAACCATAGAACTTACCACTTATAAAATGGAGTTGCTTCGAGAAATCATCAACAACTTCAACACAGAGAAGGCACTCAGCAGATTGGGGACCGCATGCCATCTGATAAAAAGCGAAGAAGCGGTAGGCAATTTGCCAACGATGCCTGCCTATCTGCTGGAGCAGTTGCTTAGTGAAGCCCTACAGGAAGATGCCGAAGGGCTGAGCATCAGTGACGAAGAAATGGAACAGGAGATTCAGTCATGGTAATCAAATGGTCTTCTTTGGCTCGACAGAGCCTAAAAGAAATTTATCAGTTTTATTTGCCAAATACGGGTAAAGAGAAAGCACGCAATATCGTGAATGAACTGAAAAGAGAAACACGCTATCTCCTTATCTTCCCAGAAATGGGACAAAAAGAACCAGTAGATATCCAGATTCACAACTATCAATATATTGTCAAAGGCCATTACAAGATTTACTACATTGTATTCCCTACCTATATCCTTATTGGACCCATATGGGATACAAGGCGGAATCCTGACTCGCTCAAAAGGCTATTGAATAGTTCAGTCCCTTAATTTCTCTTGAAATATTTTTCCCGCTGCTGTGATTATCTATAACATTCAGCGACATATGAGGCATAACAGTTTTATTAAACACTTATAGAAGTATGAAACGAGTAACAAGAACCCTTTGGCTGGTGGCACTCATCTTGTGCTGCAGCCTGCAACAGGTGGCTGCCCAGATGCAGCTACCGCCCCTGCCGGTGGACAAGAACGTCCGCATCGGCAAACTGGACAACGGACTGACGTACTACATCCGTCACAACGAGAAACCCGAAAACCGCGTGGAGTTCTACATCGCACAGAAGGTAGGCTCCATCCTCGAAGAACCCCAGCA
>CALUOW010000081.1 GCA_944322365.1 uncultured Bacteroides sp. | reverse complement strand
CTTTCCTGCGATTAATGGTTAATAAAAATCATTTTGGTGTTGCAGGAATCGCTATTCGGGAAGCAATATATTGGTTATCATATAAATAGCGATAATCATGATTCAGCGTTTTCGCAGTAGCGCTAAAAAAGATTTATGCCGAATGCCAGTGTTAAACCAACAAACTCTGCCTTTCATGGACACATACCAAAAATCCCCTGCCCGGACGCCAAAGGTCCCGACAGGGGAAAAGAAGCATAACTTCTACAAGATTATACCAAATGCCCGATCCATTCGTCGCGCTCGCCCGGCAAGAGGTCGATGACGGGCACTTCAATCATCGTGTAGCAACCGGGCTGCTGGCGCATGGCGGCACGTGCCACGCACACCAGCACTTGGGCAGTCAGTGCCGGATTGTTGATGCGCATATTGAACTCGAACAACTGGTTTTGCGTCTTGCCGGACACGCCCTTGCGCGTCAGGTTCACGCCATGGCCCATATCCAACAACGCATCCACGCTGGGCACTTGCTGCACATGCGTCTCGTCGTTGACAAAGTAGGGATCGGCCTTGATGGCGGCAGCCACTTGGGCAAAGTCGTAGCCGTCTTCCAACTCAATGTAGACCATGCGGCGATGTATGCCCGTGCCCACAGGGATAGTCATGGACAAGGCAGCCTTAACGCCCGGCACAGCCTTGACAGCCACCGTATGCCCCATGCTCATGCCGGGACCGAAATTGGTATAGGTGATGCCCTTCGGGGCGATGGCCTCCAGCAACGCGCGTACTACGGAGTCGCTGCCCGGATCCCATCCGGCGGAAATGATAGAAACGGTGTTGTGCGCCTTAGCCACTTCGTTCAACGTGCGACGCAGGGCGGGCACGTCGGTGTGGATGTCAAAGCTGTCCACCGTATGGATACCCATGGCGAGGATCTCCTTGGCATACGCCTCGACCTTGCGCGTAGGGGTACAAAGAATGGCCACGTCCACGCCTTCCAACTCGCCGATATGCTTCACGACAGGGTATTCACCCAGTTCGGCCGGACGGTTCTCGGCGCCCGCCCGACGGACGATACCGGCAATCTCGAAGTCCGGCGCTGCCTGCAATGCCTGGAGCACATAGTGCCCGATGTTGCCATAACCAACGATGGCTGCTCTTACTTTTTTCATACTATTCTTATTTATATTAGACATATTTCTTTGATTCGGGCGCAAAAGTAATCAATTATCCGCAAACCTCTGCATGAAGCGCGCATCAGTTCACTTCTATTTTTTCTTTTTTATATATTAGGCAGATTGGGAAAGAATCCGTACCTTCGCGCAAACTTCCTGATTATGATAGAATACCTCAAGGGCGAAATAGCCGAACTGACTCCTGCCGTAGCCGTCATAGACTGCAACGGAGTGGGCTATGCCGCCAACATTTCCCTGAATACCTACTCTGCCATCCAAGGCAAGAGTTCCTGCAAACTCTATGTCTACGAGGCCATCCGCGAAGATGCCTATGTTCTCTTCGGTTTTGCCGACAAGCAAGAGCGCGAATTATTCCTGCTGCTCATCTCGGTGTCGGGCATCGGAGGCAACACGGCGCGCATGATTCTCTCCGCCCTCTCGCCCAACGAACTTATCAATGTCATCAGCAACGAGAACGCCAACTTGCTGAAGACCGTGAAAGGCATCGGGCTGAAGACCGCCCAACGCATCATCGTCGACCTGCGGGACAAGATAAAGACGGATGCCGTGGCCGCCGCAACCGGTTCGGGCACAGCACAAACTGCCCCTACGGCCAACGCCGAGGTGATGGACGAAGCCGTGGCCGCCCTGACCATGCTGGGCTTTGCACAAGGACCGTCGCAAAAGGTGGTGTTGGCCATTTTGAAAGAAGAGCCTGCCGCACCGGTGGAGAAGGTCATCAAACTGGCACTGAAAAGATTATAAGATATGGATATCCCCCTCGACAAATGGCTCAAAGCCAATGGAAGGAAGCAAACGCTTCCCGGTGACAAATGGTATGCGGACTTTGCCTCGTTGCTCTTGCCGGCGGTCAGGCAATCGGCCCTGTTCAAGAAACGGGGCACCGAAGCACAAGAACAAGCGACTTTGGCGTTGACGCTCTACTTCCGCGACGCCATTGCGCAGCATGGCGGTTGGACGCGCTTCGCCCAACTCTACCGCCAACGCTACAGCCGCGCCCTGCCCTTCTACTCCACCGACGAAACCTATGTGGACGACGAAATCAACCTCGAAGACATCGCCCTGGTGCTATGGACCCAAGCAGCACGCCCCGCCCTCCATCGACCGGACGACTACACGCTGTTCAGCCCGGAAGACGAACGCCTGACCGTACTGAGCGGGGTGGCCTATGACCTGATGGACGCTTCGTTCGAAGATGCTCCAATCATCGACACACCCTCTGCCGACTGGATGGAAGGGACGGCCTCCTTGCGGATTGCCGCCACGCCCCTGCCCGATGCCCGTCCCTCTGCCCATACCCCCGCCCATGCCTTGCGCTGCCTGGAGCATTCGGACGGCTACCCGCTGCTTTACTTTGCCGACTATGCGGAGCTATGCCGATTCTTCACCGGCGTGCTGGGTTGGGAAGACAAGCCCTCGAACCTCTTGCCCGACTTGGCCGGCCGGCGCGAGTTCGTCATCTATGCCAATGCCAAAGGGATGCTGCTGGCGCACAGCGTAGCCGCCTGCTTCTGCGACGGACACAACCCGCTGTACAATCCCCAACGCGCCGCCGACGAGGGCTATACCCTCTTCTGCCAACCCGGCCGCTGCCCCTTCGACTTGCTAAAGCTGGGCATGAGCCTGGGATTGCTGCCCGACGCACGCTTCCCCTTCCACCACGGCAAGCCCCTGCTGCAAGACAACTGGGACTTCGTGGCGCGCTATTACTTGGGCGAATATTATGAAGGCGATTAAAGTTCGACGATTTCTTCGGGAGCCTGTGTCAGTTTCTCTACCCCGTCGGCCTTCACCGCCCACGAATTTTCAATGCCGACGGGGCCGACTTCGGGCAATACGATTTTCGGCTCCAAGGCAAAGACCATGCCCGGCTCCAACTCCTGCCTGATGCGGGGAGCCAGCACGGGCGCTTCGTTAATCTCCAAGCCGATGCCATGGCCGACGAACTTCGCTTTCTGCCCTACGCCCATGAAGCGGTCGGCAAAGCCCGCCTTTGTCACCACCTCTATGGCCTTGTTATACAAATCCTCGCACGCCACGCCCGGCTTGGCCATCGCCGCGACAGCCTCCTGCGCCTCTAGGCAGACCTGATGGGCATCATACGCCTGTTGCGGCAGACGGCCCAAGGAGTAGACGCGGCTCATGTCGCACATATAGCCAAAGAAGTTGCCGCCCAAGTCCACCATGACGCTCTGTCCGGCCTGCAACAACGTGCCGTTCGCCCCGCCGGGCAAAGAAGGATCCAACCCCTCGCCTCCCAAAGCAAAATCATACGGGCTGGGAGCCGCAGCATTGTCGCCCGCCAATACGCTGCCCATGAAAATCTCCATGCTCCGCCCGAAAACGCGGAAAATGCCCAAACATCCCTCCAGCCGCATCAGGCGTTCAATCTCGATGGAGAACTGCCGGTCCGTCATGCCCAACTGATAAACAGACGGTATCCGGGCATAAGCACGGGCATGAGCCGCGCCCGAACGGCGAAGCAACTCCAACTCGAACTCGGTCTTCACGCTGCGCGCCCGACGGATAAGTTCCGTGCCGTCGGGCAAAACCTCGGCATCCGGAAAGCACGCCGCCAAACGGTTATACTCCCGGAAAGGCAATTCATCGCCCTCCAGCATCAGCCGGGCAGGAAGCGGCAGGCCGCACTCCTTCAGCAAGTCGGGCAACTGTTCGGGCTTGCGGATAGGCATCACAAACTCTCCCGCAAGGTTGTTGGGCCGCTTGACGAACAAGCGTGCCGGCTCGTGCAACGGCAAATACAAATAGCCGCTGACCACGCTGCCATACGTATAAATCAGATTCACATTGCAAGCAATCAAAGCGGCGTCTATGCCTTGCTGCGCCATCAGGGCACGAATCTTGTCGCGCCGCAGTTTCAGTTCACTTTGTAACATATAAACAATAATTTGTCGGTGTTTTTAGGCGCGGATTACGCGGATTTAGCTTCGCTCAAAACATCGTTTGATTATGCCAAGGAATAGTCACGGATATTTTTATTCTAAATCGTTGGATTCCATTGGCCATATAAATATTAATCCGTGAAATCCGCGTAATCCGCGCCTAAAGCAAATACCCATTTTCTCGCCCGCAAAGTTAGCAATTTCGCGCCAAGCGCAAAAAAATACCGCCCGTTACCTTCGCAGGCGCGGGCGGCATAAACCACAAATACAAATACAACTAAACAAAGTTTATGTCAAATGATGCCTTGTCCCATCATGGCATGAGCCACTTTCATGAAGCCGGCGATGTTGGCGCCCTTCACGTAATTGATGTAGCCGTCGGGCTCGGTGCCATACTTCACGCACTGTGCATGGATGGCGTGCATGATGCCGTGCAGGCGTTGGTCCACCTCGTCGGCGCTCCAACTGATGTGCATGGCGTTCTGGCTCATCTCCAAACCGCTGGTAGCCACGCCGCCTGCATTGACGGCCTTGCCCGGAGCATACATCATCTTATGCTCGATGAAGAGGTCGATGGCTTCGGGCGTGCAACCCATGTTGGAAATTTCGCCCACGCAGAGCACCCCGTTGTCTATCAGCTGCTGCGCGTCTTCGCCGTTCAGTTCGTTTTGCGTGGCGCAAGGCAGGGCGATGTCCACCTTCACCTCCCACGGACGCTTGCCGGGAACGAACGTGGCGCCGGGGAACTCGTCGGCATACGGGGCCACAATGTCGTTGCCCGATGCGCGAAGCTCCAGCATATAGTCAATCTTCTCGCCGCTGATGCCGTCCGGGTCGTACACATAACCGTCCGGGCCGGAGATGGTCACTACCTTGGCGCCCAACTGCGTAGCCTTGGTAGCCGCGCCCCAAGCCACGTTGCCGAAGCCGGAGATGGCCACCGTCTTGCCCTTGATGTCGATGCCCTTGGTCTGCAACATCTGATTGACAAAGTACAAGCCGCCAAAGCCCGTAGCCTCCGGACGGATAAGCGAGCCGCCAAACTCCAAGCCCTTGCCGGTGAAAGTGCCTGTAAATTCGCGCGTCAACTTCTTGTACATGCCAAACATGTAGCCCACTTCGCGGCCGCCCACGCCTATGTCGCCCGCAGGCACGTCCATGTCGGGACCCAAATGGCGCCACAACTCCAAGATGAAGGCTTGGCAGAAGCGCATGATTTCGGCATCGCTCTTGCCACGGGGCGAGAAGTCCGAACCGCCCTTGCCGCCGCCCATGGGCAATGTGGTCAGCGCGTTCTTGAATGTCTGCTCGAAGCCCAGGAATTTCAAGATGGACAGATTGACTGATGCGTGGAAACGAATGCCGCCTTTGTAGGGGCCAATGGCATTGTTGAACTGCACGCGATAGCCCAAGTTGGTCTGCACTTCGCCCTTGTCGTCCACCCACGTCACGCGGAAGGTGAAGATACGATCGGGTTCTACCAACCTCTCAATGATTTTGGCTTTCTCAAACTCGGGATGCTGGTTGTAGACATCTTCGATGGAAAGAAGAACTTCCTTCACTGCCTGAAGGTACTCGGATTCACCGGGATGCTTTGCCTCCAAAGAGGCCATGATTCGTTCGATATTCATGATATTTCGTTTTAAAGTGAAACTTAAAAACACATGCCGGCTGCTACCGTTCAAAGTGTAAGCAACCGACACTGCAAATATAGGCAAACTTTTCAAATAAGCATCATCCAAAGGAGATATTTTGATTATTTAATAATAAAACGTCAATCCGGACGGATTCATTCGCATGGTCGGGCGCCCACTTGGCTCCTCTTTTCCCCAAACGAGCATGACAAATCTGCACGAAAAACGACAAAATGGCCATTTTCCCATTCATCGTAGCAGATTGTCAGCAAAGAGTAAGGCAGGAGGTTTAAAAATCGGGAATGATTGCTTAAAATAGGCTACATAAGTTTAAAAAGGAGGGTGCTTTGCTGACACTTTGCCCATTGGCACAGCATTTGCCTATAAGCAAGCGAAGCGCGAAGCCGAAAGGCGGAGGGTTTCAGAGAAACATTAATCAAACAACCATTAAATAGAGGAGATTAAGACTATGACACCTACTAGAAGAAATTACAATCAGAATTGGTTACCGAGTATCTTCAACGACTTCTTCGATAACGATTGGATGGTTCGGACAAACGCTACGGCGCCTGCCATCAACGTCACCGAGAGCGAGAAAGACTATAAGGTGGAAGTGGCCGCACCGGGCATGACGAAAGACGACTTCAACATCCAACTGGGCGAGGACAACGAATTGGTCATCACCATGGAAAAGAAAAACGAGACGAAGGACGAAGACAAGGAAAGCAGAAGGTATCTGCGCCGCGAGTTCTCGTACACGAAGTTCCAACAGAGCCTGGTTCTGCCGGACGATGTGGAGAAGGAAAAGATCAGCGCCAACGTCACCGACGGCGTCCTGACCATCGACCTGCCGAAATGCACGCCCGAAGAAAAAGCCAAGAACAACCGCGTTATCGAAATTCATTGATAAACGATTACACGATTAATTTCCAAGCCCCCGGTTTGCTTCCTGCAAGTCGGGGGCTTTATTTGCGCGTATCCCAGTTCAGCGAATGTGTGGAAGCTATCTTGGCTAACTTCTTCCATTTTATTCTAAAAAGGCTGTGTATCCACATCGACAGCCACACAGCCCCCTTGAACTAAGGGGACACGCCTTTACTTCTTATCTTCCATTTTCTGCATAAACTCCTCGGCCAACTGCTGTCCGAATTGACTGCACTCTAGCGCAATATCAGGCGTCGCGTCCCCCCACTTCTTTCCTATGGGAGTTTGATAGAAAACCACAATCTGCTTCAAGTCATCCAATGTCAGATACTTGGCATAGACAGGCGCGTATAAATCTATGATGCGGTCAAGGATAGTCTCATTCATTAGGGCTTCCAACCGGTGGATTTCCTCATCGGGCATATCCGGTTGCTGCTGTTTGACATAGGCCAACAATTGGGGCACTACTCCGCGCATCCCTTCCAAAGAGCCGGACACAGTCAGCATCTCTTGCAATTGCACCTTGTATTCTTCACTCACGCCCTGCGCAGACACGCGGAGTGAACCCATAAACCACATGGCCAATGCCATGAGCGACAAACGGTAAAAAAACTTTGTTTTCATAACGATACATATTTAAAGTTGGTTATTTCTGAGCATTCAAACAATCCATATAAGTATCATGTGCTTCATCCAAACAATTTGCATAATTGATAGTTGCTGTAGCAACTTCATAATAGTGTTGAGTTACACATCCCACAATACATTCAAGTGCATATATGGCAGCACATTTGGTTCTATCACTATTATATTGATCTAAACATGGATTTTCAGATTTAGTTTGAACATTACTTTCTGATATTTCTTCTAGAACAGGTAAAATCACAAGCAATTTTATTTTTTCATCCAAACGCAAATCCGGATGTGTAATCACTTCTTCCTTGGTTAAGTCAACTTGCCCTTGTACAAATATTTGCTCACAATACATATAAAAAGCCTTCGTATCATGCTGTTCGATATAGGACAAAAACATTTCTTCATCCAATACCAACATGTCCAAAGAATCTTCATCCAAACAAGGCTCATTTTCCATCCTACTTAAAACAGTTACATCGTATTTCTCAAAGAAATTATGCAGATTCTGTTCCATTTTATCATACCAAATAGTTTCAGAAGGATCTTCCATTTCCTCTAATGCTCCATCAATATGACGAACTAGGAACTCGTTCATCAGCTCCGCATGTTTATCTGCAAAAGCGAATAAATCTCTTTCGAGTTTAGTGCGATACAGATGTTCTACACCATCATTCATTTCACCATTTTCACTACAAGCGATAAAACCTGCAACCAACACAATTGCGCCGATCAAGCACAAAGACAAAAAATTCTTTCTCATAATTTTAAAAATTAAATGTAAAACAATAGAATTATTTATTTGAGACATTCCCAGTGATACGAAGTAACACAGGAGATGCATTTTCTAAATATACGAGCAAGGTCCTCCGGAAATAGCCCTTGATGTTTCTTAAATCAAGGACAACTTCCAAACTCCCTTTTTGAAATACTTCAATAGGTTTGTGAGTATAATTAGCAGATAAACATCCACAAGAAGTTTTTACTTTAGCGATACATACTGTTTTACCAGTATTATTTATATAGCTAAAACGCACAGTTTGAATTTGCTCCTTTGTCGCATCAATTGTCCCTAAATTAATTTCGTTTTGCTCAAAAAACGATTCCTGAGATATCGACTTTCCCATGGAATATAGTCCATGAAACAGTACAAGAAACATTAATAAGGATAGTTTTTTTATCATATCAACCTCCGTAATTTGGTGAAACAATATTTATTGATTTTGTTTACTGCAAAGTTACAGCACGTTTTTATAATCATCGATAACAAAAACATAATCTTTATATAATATTTTCGCGGTAATTTGATTATGTTTTATCTAAGAAAAATACCATGCTCATACTTTTGTTTTTTGATAGAAACTATCCAAAGAGTAAAGGCACAATAATTCCATAGGAATTGTTGTACTAATCAATTAATAATAAGTACAATAAGCATTATTCCCCTCTTCAAGTTTTATTCTTCTATAGAGATATCCAAATGCTATTTACATCACCTAGTTATTTGCAAATGTGCCATAACTTCACAAAGATATTGACCTCACAACCGCTTATATTATCAAGAAGTTGTATCATAAAATAAAGCAGAGGAGGCGTTTTCTTATTGCATCGGCATAAAAATTACAGATTTCTTATGTATTTTTGCAGGCAAAATCTATTATATCATGAAGAGATTCTATTATATAACATTCCTCGCCGCACTGGCAGTGGTTTGCCTGCAAGCAAGCTACATATATCATTTATACGAGACCTATAAGGAAGAAAAGGTTGCCGAGATGCACCGCGCGCTGAAAACAGCTATTAACGACGAACTGGTCTACAACACGTGGGAGGGCATTGATAAAGGACTGATTGCGGAGAAACTGGAAGAGTTGGCCCAACAGCATGATTCAAGCGGCATTCAATTGCCCCAAGCAGGCATGGGAGAAACGATGGCGGATGTCAGTCTGCGGTTCTTGCAAGATGCCCGACTCTATACCGGCTTTTCCGTTGACATCCAAGAAGTGGCGCGCTATTTCAGCGGCTACCTCCCCACCCAAGAGCACTGCTATGCCCTTCACCTGCTGGATAAAGACAAGCATATCACGGCCTCGGTCGACAGCTTGCAAGGGCATCGCGCCAACTATACTTCCGAACTCATCCCCCTCAGCGACTTCGAGCTGCAATACCTCCGCCTGGAAGCCGCCATCCCCCCTTCGGACTTCATCCTGCAAAACGTAGGCATCCTGGCCGCCTCGCTCCTGCTGATGCTCACCGTCCTGCTGTGCGTAGCCCTGCAATTGGGGAAAATCCGCCGCCAGGCCAACGTGCTGCAACGGCGCGAAGACACCATCAACGGAACCATCCACGACTTGAAGTCGCCCCTGAACAGCGTCATCGCCACCCTGAGTTGGATTGCCATGGGAGAAGGGAGCGAGGCCAAGCGGAAAGCGCTCGACATCAGCCGCGCGGAGGTGAAGCACCTGGTGTGCAACATCGAATCGCTGCTGGTCACCGTGCGGAAGGACCGCCACCGCCTCATCCTCAAAAAGGAGGCCGTCGACCTGCCCCGCTTGGCGGAAATCGTGAAAAGCAGCCTCGACACCCTCTACCAAGCCAAGCCGCACAGCCTGCAAATCGTCAACCGACTGCCAAGCGGCATCCGCATCTGCGCCGACGGCATGTACATCGAAAGCGTGCTGCGCAACCTCGCGGAGAACGCCCTGAAGTATGCCGACGACGGCGTGCAGGTGCAAGTCACCCTGTCCGCCACCGAACGAGAAGCGCAAGTGGACGTGCAGGACAACGGCTGGGGCATCGCGCCGCGCTACCAACGGAAACTCTTCCGGCAATTCTACCAAGTGCCGCGCGACGAAGCACATACCCGCAAGGGATACGGCATCGGCTTGGCGCAAGCCAAATACATCATCGACGAACACAAGGGGCGCATCAGCGTGCAAAGCGCCGAAGGAAAAGGAAGCACATTCAGCTTCC
>CALUOW010000080.1 GCA_944322365.1 uncultured Bacteroides sp. | reverse complement strand
CAGCTGCTTGATTACAACAGGAGCATAGCTCCATTTCACTTGTTCCCTGCTTATCTTTTTATCTTTGTGCGTTACCAGAAAAACATCTATGTCATTCTTCGGAACCCAATACACATAATCACCGTTTTTGAACCGATAATAAGTTGAAGTTACCATTCCTTGACGCAATTCCAATGCAGGCTTCTCACCTATGTCAACAAAATTTTCTGAAATTTTCCATGATACATAACGATAACCTTCTTGTGCTATTGAATCAACCAGTACAATATGATTGTCCATAACGTATAGAAGTTTAGGATTAAAATCGCCTTCCATCCCATCTGTTGCCCTCCTTATGCCATCTGCCACATTTTGTCTTAACCAAGGGGAACAAGTCCGTTTCCTGTCTGTAAATAACAGCCTATTTTCATTATAAACGCGCATGGCTGTTCCATTATTTGCATCAGGGACAGAAAACAACCATCTCCCCATTCTGAATACATAACAGCCTTCATCCTCATCATATTTCCCTTTAGGAATGATTAAATCAGGAATTGACGAAGTAGAAGCAACCGAAGGATTTGTCCATAAAGTCAACCGGAAAGAAGCGTCTGACATTTGGTCTACTCTTACAATATGTTGCTCCGTGTCATAAACGGCTTCTAGAAATTCAAACTCACGCACACTTGGATGCAAACGCCTGGGGCCTCTTATTCCCTTTGTAATGAAGTTCTTGCCATCGTATTTAAATACCTCATATCGATCTGTAATTCGAGAATAATCGTCAACCCAAGCGACCCAAACTTCTTTATCTTCAGGAATGTAGTCGAACTGCCAATCCCATCCTTCTCCATTATTTGCCCGAAAATACCAGTCCGGTATGTTGTAATTAATTTCGGCTGTATTAAACATGGCTCCTCCTTCATAGCAGAATTTTGGCCCCAAGGCGAAAGTGTCTGCGTCCAAGAACACCGGCACCAGCGCCTCGTAGCCATCTACGCTGGACGCTTTTCCATACGAAAGCACCAGATAAAGCGTCTTGTCGCCCAAGTTGTCTGCTTGCAGAATTTGGGTAATAGTGCCATAATTTTCTTCTTCAGGGATAGGGACGCCTTCGTAGGTTTTGACCTTTCCTTGGCTGTCGCGATACTGGGTATAGCAAGTCCACTCAGGACTTGTACCGCCGCCCGAAATCCACGAATACACCCGTAGTCTTTTGTCGGGCGATTCTGCTATCCGTATGTCCAGCCAATCGGCTTCCGATGTCAAATCCATACTCAGCGTAGTCGTATCGTTCATAATCCTATCTATAAATGCCTCCCGCTCATCTCCTGCATAATCCCCTTCATTCCATGTTGCTTCTTCCTGTTGTCCGGATTGGCAACCTGCCAGCATCCCTACCGTCAGTCCAAACAGCATTCCGCCTACGAATAATATCTTTCCCATGTTCTTGTTTTGCTTATTTATAGTTCAATGGAAACATATTCATTGTTGGCTTCGCACAGGCTGATCAAGCCTGTCTTTTTGCCACAGGCATACACAAAAACAGTCACGGCGCCTTCATCGCTCATTCTTCGGTCTCTTGTCCGCAAATCCGTATACTTGATATCAGTGACGTTGCGCAAACTCTTTATGTCATAAACGCCACACAAACTGTCTTTATAGACAATGACATACTTCTCGCTCACAGTCGGTTCTATCCGGTCATAGTAAGTCAAGGGCACCTGCTGCCCCATCTTCAGGCTATCTTTCGGCAAGCCGTCCGTTTGTCGAGCCATTGAGGCTGTCACCCCGAAACATAGCAACAACAGCCCCACTCCGATATTTTTCACCCACATAAATCATTCCGCTAATAATTCATACTTGGCATACACCGGAAACCACTTGTCCAGCAGCCTGTCCACTTTCCATTCAATTTCCGGCGTGATGTATTTGCACACTCGCTGATAAGCCACCGACAACGACACCACCTCGTCTATCCACCCGATGATGGGCAAACGTTTGGCATCAATCAAGTCGATGGGCAACACCAGATAGGACAGGGTTGAAAATATCAGCAACTTGTCCGACTTGGGCGTATGCGGACTCTTCATCACATAATAGAGCAACAACACGGGACGTGCACCGACGCGTCCTGCTCTTCGGGCATACTCGCCCACTTTCTGCCACAGGGCTGCATAATTGATTATACGCATCATACTTCGTTTTTTTAAAGGTCGTTAAACAGTTCTTATTCTCTACCTTATTAGAGCCAGCACCCAATCGGAATCTATCATCAGTAATGCACAAAATATTGCCCCTCTATCCTTCTCTCCTTGCAATAACGGGTAATGGCCCAATCGGGCGATGTGCGCCCCTTGAATCGTCTGTACATCTTGTTTACCAGACCTTTTCCCGTGCGCACCCTCAAATGCTCCATCAACTTCCGCGTGTTCTCTTCGTTATACAGCCAATCTTGCTCCACAATGCCGCGCCGCGAACGCTCGTAGTCCTCCTCTGCCCCCCAGTTCACGATGTGCATAAAGAATTGCCCGTTCTCATAGCCTATCACGACCAACGTGCCCATGGCTATGTCCGGATCTTTCTCGGCATCGTTTTGGAGGATGACTTCATAATGACATAACTTGTTTTCTTTCATTTCCTGCATCATAATGCGTTCGACAATCTGCTTTGGGCGCTGTTGTAGCGAGAGACAGCCTCGTTATAGGCAGACTTCGCCTGGTTCAACCTTCGCACCGCATGGTCATAATCCCCATTTTCATGCCCTTTCTTCGTATCGTTCAGGCTGACTTTCGATTCCCAATTCCGGACATCGTTCTCCCGGCACTTCACACTATATTTGGCACTATTCACTTCGCTCTTCAGGTGGTCAATCTCGGCTTGGGAATACTTGCCCGTAAAGCTCAGTTCGCCTGTCGTGTGCGAATCCGTAGTGGGCGAAGTCTGGAAATCTTCTCCCGCACTATACCCGGTCTCCATATATGCCCCATAACTGTGCCCCATGTCCGCCCCGAAAGCCTCCATGCCCTCGAAGGAGATGTCTCCATCCCACACATTCATCGCTCCGCTGTCCTCTGTGTGGTTCAACCAGTCTTGCCCGTCTTCCTGTCCGTACAGGTTGTCTTCCTGCGGATAGTCATTCAGGGCTTCATTTCCTGTAGAATAATCGTAATCACTCATAATCATTGCTATTTAGTTAAACATAAAAATATAATGAATATATACTGCACAAGCGTATGAATATATACTGCAGCCGCTTGCGGATATATATTTTCCAACAAAGGCAGTACTACTGCGCTTCTTTTAGCTTATAGAGAGGAAGAATGCCCATAAACTAAAAGGCCAAGGCCAGGCGAAGCCCCAAGTGGCTATAACGATGGCTGGGAGTGTTGCAGCTGCGATCAGCAGTGCGGCAATAAGCAGCATTGCAGTCCCAACTGCCACCACGGTACACCCGACAATTTCCGCTACTGCTCCCTTTAGGGTCTGTCACCGGACTCGCCGTAGGATAAGATGAGCTATACCAATCCAGACACCATTCCCACACGTTTCCGCTCATGTCATAAATGCCTAATTCGTTCGGCTGCTTGGTGCCAACCTCGTGTGTTTTGCCACCGCTATTCTCCGTATACCACGCCACCTCATCCAAGTTGTTGCTGCCTGCATACTTATATCCCTTGGACTCCACGCCACCACGCGCTGCAAATTCCCATTGCGCCTCGGTGGGCAAGCGGAAATCCCTGTCGGTCAGTTGAGACAGACGCTGCACAAACACCTGGCATTCCTCCCAAGATACCGACTCCACCGGCAGTTTATCCCCCCTGAAATTACAAATAGCATCGGCACCCATCACCGCCCGCCAAAGTTCCTGCGTCACAGGGAAACGCCCGATGTAGTAATCCCGACTCAGGGTCACCAAATGGATGGGCTTCTCATCACTACTCTCATTCGAACCCATATAAAAAGAACCCGCCTTGACATAGACCATGGTGAAGGTGACGCCGTTTACGGTAAAATCTTGGTCTGAACGAAGACGTCTCTTCTCAATACCTTCTTTTACCAAACCTATCAGTGAATAGTAAACAGGTTTCTCGTCCCACTCGTGAATCCGGTTTACAATTTGCGCAGAGTTTTTGAGACCTCTATCGCTAAAAGCAAAGCGGTCAAATTCCCCCTTGTGCTCCTGTAAGAAAGATTTCAGTTTAAACTCAATCGGCTGAATCAATTCCTCTTGCAGTTCCTTGACCCGGAATTTGAGCTTATTGTCCACTTTCAACCTTTCTCCTATCTGGCGGCACGCATAACCCTTGTAATCACGATACCGGTCCGTACAAGTGTGTTTGCACAACCACTCTACGTACTCCTGCGGCATCACAATCTCCATCGCCTCATTCTCCGATGCAGGATTCTTGTCCAGCAGTTGTTTCTGGATAGCTTCCCACTGAAAGAGGATGTTTTGATAAGCTTCCGGATTCTTATCGGCAAAATCCAGCAACAATTCCTTCGGCTCCATATATTGATAACAAAGCACATTGTTCATCTTGATGCCATCTGCCAACTCGTAACCCAAATAGTTGCAGAAAGTATCTTCCTGCCTGCAATCCAATACAGTAAGTCCGTCAATCTCCGTCAATGACGGGGGCAAAACCGATGTAATTCGTATGCATAATGTCTTCATAATTTTTTATGTTTTATAATTTATTCCTCATTTTCAGAGATATTTTCTTATCCTCTATTTTAGGTAGCCATTCCTCAAAAAACGACCGGTGTTTCATCTCCATCTTGTCGCAAATCCTATCCACCAGCTCTTCGAACGGCAAATCGTCCGCCCCCTCAATTCCCATTTCTTGGGAAGCATACCGACGCCACTCTTGCTCCAGTTCCTCGTGCGCCTCTTCTTTCGAGACCAAGGCCAGCTGCGTATCCACCTCCAGCATCTGTGCTTTGCGGATGCCTTCCATGTCTATTTTCAAGTCGTCCCTCTCTTGTCCTTTCAGGAATGAATTATATGCCTTCTCTTCTTGCTCCAACAAGTAATACGCCCGCCGATATTCATCGGCAACCTGACGGCGAAGCTCCTCGTCGGCATACAAATCCGGGAAACAGTCCTTGAACAACAACGGGAGCAACGGATTGGCATCATTGGCACGCAGGTGATGGATGTCCGCCAACAAGGCCAAGTTCAGCCCGATGCGGGAAGAAAGATAATCCGCCAAAGGCGCCAAATCCTGCACCGGGTCTATCTTGAAGATATTGCCGAAAAGATTGCCAATTCCCAATGCTTCCACCTCTTTGAAACGCCCTTCCTTCAAGCGCTGTTCGACATGCAAGGCTTCATACAACTCTACATTCCGGCGCAACTTGTCTTTGATAGGGTCAAAACCATACATATTGGCATCCTCCAATGCATTGTCTACTTCCTCAATGACTTTCAATGCCTGCTGCGAACGCTGATAGGCTGCAGTAACCAATGCTCCATCCATGCTGATGGGAAAGCTCAACTCTGCACGATGGTGTTCGTGCTCGTTGGAAAGATAACCGATATTCCAAGCAGAAAGCATCATGCGGAAAACATTGCCGTCAAAACGCGGTTCTATGACGAGGCATGGCAGGTCTTTCAGGAAATGATGAATCGTATCGCTGGTATGTAAACCTGCACCCTGTTTGTCATTCCATGCTGTGGGGTAGAAGATAATCGGATGGTCGCCCAAACGATTATAATTCAAGGTGAAAAAACTCTCCAGGTTCTGGTAAATCTTATCCCACACCAATTCACTCAATACTTTCCATCCTTGGACATAAGTACTCACATGGATAGGGGCAATGAACACGTTCAACGCATCCGGGTGTAAGCAGCGATGCTTGACATCCTTATATGCCTGCATCAAATCGACGGGAGAAGATGTCCCACCTTCTTTATCCTCCTCAGCATCATAGAATCTCCGCAAGGAATCAGAAGGATGGGATTGATTTTCCAATAATACATTCGGCGAGATATTCAATGGGAATGTTTGAAGAGTATTCTTTATATACATCTCATGCAAGCGAAGACGTGCATTCTCCTGCGCAATCTGTATTTGGGTCTGCCGCATGAAGTTGGCTTGAAATTTCGCTAACTCCCATTCAAAATTCATTCTTTCCTTTTGCATTTCTTTTTGGAAAGCTTCCCGTTTTTCTTCCAAGGCCTTTTGAAATTCCTGTTGGGCTTTCAACATTCTTTTTTGCATGTAAGCATTGACAGTTGCACTCAACAAACCGCTTGTAACGATGGCACAACCTGTTTGTCCAAAATATTCCAAGAAATTACCCATAAACTTAACTTCGTTTTATATGATACCATTAATATCTCACTTCCGGATGTTCATCCAGAAAACCATCAAATAGTTCCATACAATTCTCTAATGTCAGAGGAATATGCAGAGACTCCATTTCTTCGACCACTTTTTGCCCGTATTCAATGGCCGCCACCCGCAAACTGCCGGAAGGATGGCTGTCGCTTTCCATGGTTTGAGACAAAGCCTGCTCAAACCCTATCGCCTCTATGTCGGCCATGGCGGCGTGAACGCCCGAAAGGTAGTCGCATGCCAACTCTTCCGCTTTCCCATCCAATCCCTTCACGTCTTGCAACGCACGATGGGCGCATTCGTGCGTATAGACCAAGGTTAATGTATCTTCGCCCTGGATGCCCATCTCCATCAGCTGCGCACGGCTGAACCCGAATACATCGTCCCAAACCGTATCTGTGTCCTGAGGCCAAACACATACGCCGGAACTATGGATAACCGGGACTTCGGGCAAGCCGAAAAAGTCGCAAGCCTTGTGTATGGCTTCTGTCACCATCTCGTCCGGCAACAAAAAGTCATACGTAGCCTGTATCTCGCATTGGGCTTCGTATAGCAATTGGTCCAATGCCACATCGCCTGTCGGTTCAAAATCAATTGTTGTCATAATCCGTATCTGTTTGTTCCATATTGTTTAAACCATCATTCTGCCAACTATCTCCCCAATTTTCACTCGAAAGATCCGTGTCGTCCGAATCAGAGAAAGGATTGGAAGCTGCCCAATCGAGCGAGGAGTCATTGCCCCAATCATCCTTACCATCATCAACCGGCAACGTGAAAACATCTGCGGAAGAATCCGCCATCGAGAAAGCATCCCATCCCATTCTTTGTTCCCAAGCATCGGTTTCCGCGTGTTGCCAGGCGTCAGTAAAACCTGCCTCTTCTGCCACCTGGCTGTCCGAAGCAATTTCCAACGTTTCTGCCAGCGAATCATCCCATCGCAGGGCGCTTTCAATCCAACTCGTCTCGGCCGGTGTCGTATTCCCATCCAAGTAGGCTGCCAACAATTCGTCCGAAATGCCTCCGTCCGGATTATATTCATTGAAGTCAATCATAATAGTCCTCCTTTCTGCCCATGACGCACCTCAGTTGCAGGAGTGCCCGGCGATGCACGTTATACAAATTGTCCACCGTAATGCCCATTTCCTTGGCCAATTGCTCAGGCGTCATTTCCTTCAAGTCCAAGGCAACGATTACTTTCCGATAGCGTTCGTTAGGCATGGCATTCAATGCCTTCTGCAAATCCATCCGCCGGTCCATGAAAGCATGGGGAGTAAATCCTTGCTCTTTCATCGTATCTAGAGCGGAATAGCCGCCTCGTTCTATCAGTTCATTGCGTTTTTTAACAAAGAAGCGAACGGCCACCACACGCACCCAAGTCGTAAGGCGGCTGCGAAAGTCGAACTGCCGGAGCTTATGCCAGTTGTTTTCAGAGAGATACAAGAGCAATTCATTGACCAATTCTTCTACATTGATTTTGCCATCGAATACGCTGTGCAGAATATACATGAAGACGGGCGAACACTTCTTCAGGAAGAAATATTCTATCACAGATTGGTCATGGGCAAGAATCTTGTCCACAATCTGTTCGTCCGTGTATTGGTCAATGTTCATTGATTGAGGTATTAGCGTAAATCTTCAGGTTCGTCTCTATGGAGAAAGTTATGCGGAGTGCTGCATCATCTATCCCTATGGAAAACGGGCACAAGTTACCGAAAGTCTAATAGCTGACAAAAAAATGGAATGAAATAATTGTTAAACATCTCTTTTTGTAGTTTTTGGCTTGTTTGCATCTTCTGCCGGCCACTTTTATGGCAATCTATCATAGGACAAGCAGGGATATAATATGCTGAAGGTAAAAAATGTATATATTAAATCGTCTCAAATTCGTTCCATCTTCGTTTTTTGTTCGTTTCCATGGAGACGAACTTGGAACGAACATGGAACGAACTTGGAACGAACATGTCCCGAACTTGTCCTGTGTCCGTTTGAAATGAGAAGAAAAAAAAGTGTGTAATGATAAAACTTTACATAAGGAGGGCAGCTACATGGTCAGCATCTCGCCCAATTGCCGCACTGAGTTCGCTATCTGCGAGCGGTTCTCCAGGCGGCTGCCGTCCATGCGGTAGCGGGCTTGCGTGTAGTAGGGCATCCTTTCGGCCAAGGCACGGTCGATGAACGCGCGCAGCTCGCCGTCGGACTTGCCTTGCAGGATAGGGCGCTGCTGGGTGGCCACGCGCAGGCGGCGGAAAAGGACGTCGGGGCATACGTCCAGAAAGACCGTCTGCCCGTGGCTGTTCATATAGTCCATGTTGTCGAAGAAGCAGGGCGTGCCCCCGCCGGTGGAGATCACCACGTCTTCAAACTCGCCCGCCTCGTGCAGCATGTTGCGCTCCAGCGTGCGGAATCCTTCCTCGCCCCGTTCGGCAAACAGCTGCGGGATGCTCTTGTGGTAGCGTCCCTCGATGTACCAATCCAGGTCGATGAAGGACAACCCCTGTTCGCGGGCAAAAGCCTTGCCCAAAGTGGTCTTGCCGGCGCCCATATAGCCGGTCAGGAATATTCGTATCATACTATTTGCGTTGCGTTTTCCCGCAAAGGTACGCATTTGCGTGGAAGATGCAAGGGCGGGGAGGCAGATTTTTTGTCCGCCGTTTGGCAAATCAATCCGGACGGCTTATTTTTGCGTGCAAAAAAAGAAATGAAGAAGTTTTTCCTGTTTCTCCTGTTTGGATGCTTGGTTGCCGGCATCCGGACGGCTCGTGCGGCAGATGCGGCTACGGACTCCATCCCCTACGTACAAGCCATTGGTACGAACACTTTTGCGGGTATCGTCCCCCAACCTTATTACCTGCGCATACCGTTTGCCGAGGTGACCAACCAAGGCACGCTGATTGTGGGCGCCGACTTGCGCGAAAGGACCACGGCCGACCAGACGCAAATCAGCATCGGCATTGTCCGAAGCACGGACAAGGGAGCGACATTCACTGCCCCTCAAGTCATTATCCCCCACACCGGACAGTCGGACTGGGACAGGGCCATGGACGGCACTATCCTGGTCAACCGGAAGAATGGAGACATCTTTGTCTTTGCTCATCGCATCGCCGGCAAAGAGGTTTGGGAGCAGATACATCAGGCCGGAGAACATGGTTTCGATTGCGTGGTGACACGCTCGTCGGACGATGGGCAGACTTGGTCCGAACCGTTCAGCCTGAAGGAGGCGATGGGCTCGTTCGGCGACAACGTGGTTTCCCTTTTCGGCGGCGTCGGCCACGGCATCACGATGGAGGACGGCACGCTGGTGTTGCCTATCCAATGCAAAATGGCCACTGCGAACACCGGAGGCCCTACCGGCGAGACGGACAGCGGCGATGGCTTGTTCAACATCCAATCCGGATTGCTCTACTCGCAAGATGGCGGGAGGACTTGGAAACGATCGGCCACCCTACTGCCTTGTTATAGCTCCGAATGCAATATTGTGGAGTATGAACGGGGCAAGCTCATGATAAACAGCCGGGGATACATCTCGAAAAGACGGGTTTACATCACGGAAGATTTGGGCCAGACTTGGCGCAAAGCCCCCGCCGACGGCACGCTGGTGGAGCCTAAAGCCTGCCAGGGAAGTTTCCACAAGATAAGGCGGGGCAAGGAAACTTACGGGCTTTTTGTCAATCCGCGCGACAGCCTCGTCCGCAAGAACCTGACGCTGTACAAAACGGCGGATTTCCGTCATTACTTCCCGTTGCTCACGTTGGAAGAGGACGAGACCTTCGGCTATTCGTCCATTGCCAGCGACGAGGAACACGTCTACGTGGTTTTGGAAGACAAGGGACAAGCTATCCGGGTGTATACGTTTGACTTAAGTATAGGTTCAAAATAGATTATAATTTATCAGCGATTAACCACAGATGATACGGATTTACACAAATTATTCATTTGCAACCGATCACATTGGCGCTCGTTTTGTTTAATCCGTGTTCGTCAGTGGCCTAAAATCTCATTATCGTATAAGCTAAATTTGATTGGTTGCTTATGAGCAAGAAACAGAAATACTACGTCGTCTGGGCGGGTGTCAGCCCCGGTATCTATCGCAG
>CALUOW010000079.1 GCA_944322365.1 uncultured Bacteroides sp. | reverse complement strand
GAGGCCATCCGTACCTACCTCTACCTGAAGATAGCGTGCGGCAACGCCCCTCTGTGGCAACTGTTCGTGCAGGGCACTTTCAACAGCCTGGACTTGGACGCCCTGCCGCTGAGCACGTCCGCACGCGAGGTGCTGACAGCCACACCGGCCGCCGTCGCCTTGCTGGAATATGCGCGACTGAAGGACCGCAACGGCCGCCAACTGGCTCCGGAACTGGAACGGTTCATCCGCGAACAGACGGGCGAAATTGATTACGAGCAGGCCTTCCGCCGGCTGTTCTACGGTGTGGACTATTCGGACTACCTGTTCAGCCTCCCCATGGGTGCGGGAAAGACGTACCTGATGGCGGCCTTCATCTACCTGGACCTGTACTTCGCACAGACCGAGCCGGACAATCCCGCCTTTGCCCACAACTTCCTGATACTGGCTCCATCCGGCTTGAAATCGTCCATCGTGCCCAGCCTGAAGAACATCCGCGGATTCGACCCCTCGTGGGTCATCCCCGAACCGGCCGCGTCGGGCTTGAAGCGGCTCATCAAGTTCGAGGTGCTGGACGAGCAGAAGTCCGCGCAGAAGAGCAACCTGGTGCGCAACCCCAACGCGCAGAAAATCAGCCAACACCAACCGCTGGACCAGTTGATGGGACTGGTGGCGGTGACCAATGCCGAGAAGGTCATCCTGGACCGCGTGGGGCAAGACCCGGACAGCCAACTCTTCAGCCGCGAAGAGCAGGAGCGCATCCGCACGGCCAACGAGCTGCGCGACATCATCGGCCGCCTGCCCCGCCTGGCCGTCTACATCGACGAGGTGCATCACGCTGCGGACAGCGACATCAAACTGCGCCAGGTGGTGAACGGATGGACCCGCCGGGAGACGTTCTGCGGCGCGCTGGGCTTCTCGGGCACGCCCTATCTGGAGAAAGCCGAGAGCGTGGAGCTGGCCGGACAGTTCGCCATCCGCAACACGGAGCTGAGCAACGTCGTCTACCACTACCCGCTGATCCGCGGCGTGGGCAACTTCCTGAAGCGTCCCGCCGTGAAGTTCGCGGAGAGCGACCCGGAGACCATCGTGCGCAACGGCGTGCGCGAGTTTCTCGACCTGTACCGGGATAAGGTTTATGCCAACGGCACCCTCCCCAAACTGGCCATCTATTGCGGCCAAATCGAGACGCTGGAAGAGCAGGTCTGCCCGCTGGTGACGCAACTGGTGGCCGACCATGGACTGAACCCCGCCGAAGCCATCCTGAAGTACCACCGCGGCAACAAGGCCTATCCACAGCCCGAAGGCGCGGAGACGGCTTTTGCCTCGCTGGACACGGAGCTGTCCCGCGTGCGCATCGTCCTCCTGGTGCAGATAGGCAAGGAGGGCTGGGACTGCAAGAGCCTGACGGGCGTCATCCTGCCCCAGAAAGGCGTCTGCCCCACCAACATGGTGCTGCAGACCAGCTGCCGCTGCCTGCGCCAGGTCTCCCGCCATGCCGACGAGACAGCCCTCGTGTGGCTGAACAAGCAGAACGCCGACATCCTGAACAAGCAGCTGAAGCAGCAGCAGGACATCACCCTGCAGGAGCTGAACCGACACGCGCCCCAGGACACGAAGCGCATCGAGCGGCACTCGCGCATGGACCGCCTCCGCGTGCCCCCCATCGACTTCTACCAACTGCGCGTGTCCTACGATACCCTTGTCGTGGATGATGACCCCCACACCGCCGAGCGGCTGCGCGGAGCGGACATCCTGCAGGAGACGGACGAGGTGCTGGTGCACGAACAGGACCTGACGGGCGAGGAGACGGCCATCTATGCGGCTCTGCGCGAGGAAGGGCAGCAACCCGTCACCTTCCGCCAGTGGCTCTGCCGGATCTCGCGCGAGGGCTTCCAGAAGCCGTCCGTCCCCGAGCTGCAGCGGTATGAGCCGGAGCTGCGCGACATCTTCCGCCGCATCACCGTGGTGCAGCCCGACGGACTCACCCTCCCCAGTCCCCGCTACGACCATGCGGAGATCCGCTCGCGCATCCGCCGCGCCTTCCTGCCCCGCCGCGACTTCGAGACGCGCCAGGAGACCGTGCACACCCACGCCAGCCTGTTGCAGGTGGAGCGCCTGACATCGCCCCTGCTGGTGGCGGACGACACGCCTTACTACCCGCCGCAGGACACCGTGCGCGACATCGTGGCGTGGGACGACCGACCCGCCGCACAACCCCTCACGCCCGAAGCACAGGCGGCCATCGCCCTGCTGCGCGCGCAAGGCATCCCCGTGCCCGACGTCGCCGACCCGCACCCCGAACGCGCCCACACCTACCACTACCTGCCCTACCGCTTCGACAGCGGCCTGGAGCGCGAGTACTTCGCCCGTGCCCTCCGGCTGATCGGCGACCGCCAGCTGGAGCTGTACTTCAACGGTGACGACACGCTGACCGACTTCAAGATAGACTGCTACCGGCAGCAAGGACGGGGATGGGTGTACATCGGCCGCTACGTGCCCGACTTCCTCTTGCTGGACCGCCACGAGGACGGCTCCATCCATCGTGTGGCCATCATCGAGACCAAGGGCGAGGGCTTCGCCGCCAAGTTTGCCGACCGCCGACGCTTTATGGACGGGGAGTTCATCCGGCTCAACAACGACCGCTTCGGCTACCGCCGCTTCCAATTCGTCTACCTGGAGGACACCGAGACCACCGAAGCCTTCCTGCAACGGACCCTGAGAACCATCAACGAATTTTTCAACGAACCACAAGAATAACAAACAAGAAAGGACTGACTGTATGGCTGTAAGATACTTACCCTACTTCCCCGACACGCTGGAAGGACAAGCCTTGCTGGACAACTTCGTCCGCACCCGCCGCGTTCTCCGCTACCGGGACAACGACCGCGTGGTGGAGCGCATCACACGCGGCATGCCCTACTACGAGACCGAGCTGCGCGAACACGTGGGCGACGACACCGCCGACCCGGCGGACAACCTCGTCATCCGCGGCGAATGCCTCTCCGCCTGCGCCTACCTGAAGAACCGCGGCATCACCGTGGACCTGGTGTACATCGACCCGCCCTTTGCCAGCGGCGCGGACTATGCCAAGAAGGTGTACCTCAGGCGAAATCCACGCGTGGCGGAGGCGATACGTGAGGCTGAAAACGAACTGGACATCGAAGAGCTGCGTGCCTTCGAAGAAAAGATGTATGGCGACATCTGGAACAAGGAAAGCTACCTGAACTGGATGTACGAGAATCTGATGGCTATCAAGTCCGTCATGAGCGACACGGCCAGCATCTATGTAGAAGTAGATAGCCATATAGGTCATTATGTGAAAATTTTGTTGGACGAAATTTTTGGAGAGCAAAATTTTATAAATGAAATTATTTGGAAAAGGACCTTTTCGCATTCTGATGTAGGACAAGGTGCAAAACATTTTGGACGACTTCATGATGTAATCTTTTTATATTCCAAGGCCGAAACTTATACAATGAATGTTGTTTATACCCCATACTCAGATGATTACATAAAGAATTTCTACAAATATAAAGATGAAAATGGCCGAAAGTATCGTTTAGTATCTCTTTTAGGTCCAGGGGGAGCAAGTAAAGGTAATCCATATTATGAAGTAATGGGAGTTACCAGATACTGGGCTTTTAGCAAAGAAAGCATGCAGAAGATGATTGAACAAGGACTTATTGTTCAAACAAAACCTGGTGCTGTACCTCAAAGAAAAAGATACATAGATGAATCAGAAGGTGTACCACTGCAAGATATATGGACAGATATACCTGCCGTGCAAGGAGGAGCTAATGAAAACGTAAATTACGCCACGCAGAAGCCCGAAGCCCTACTGGAGCGCATCATCAAGGCCAGCAGCAACGAAGGCATGGTGGTGGCCGACTTCTTCGGCGGGAGTGGCGTGACGGCCGCCGTGGCCGCGCGGTTGGGCCGCAAGTTTATCCACGCCGACGTCAACCTGAACAGCATCCAGACCACGCGCGACCGCCTGGTGGCCGCCGGTGCCCGTTTTGACGTGCTGGAGGTGAAGGACGGCGTCTCCCTCTACCGCAACCCCGTGCAGACCATGGCGAAGCTGAAAAGCCTCATCCCCGGCCTGCGCAACGAGGATGCCCTGGACAAATTCTGGGAAGGCAGCATCGTGGACACCCGGTATGGCATGACCCCCGTCTACCTGCCCAACCTCATGGACGGCACCACCCGACTGCTGGACAAGCCGCTGATGAACCGCATCATCCACGAGGCCATGCCCGACCTGCCCGAAGACACCCGCCGCGTCATTGTCTACTACATCGACATCGACGACCGCCCCGCCCTGGAGCAGTTCATCCACGAGCAGAACAACACGCTGATAGAGATCGAGCTGCGCGACCTGAAGCAAGTGCTGGACGACGTGGTGGCCGAGGACTATGCCGAGTGGAGCGTGACGACGGAAGAGGACGGCCTCTTCAGCCGCTGGAAGGTGGACATCCGCCAGTTCCAAAGCGAGCGCGTGCAGAAGAAAATTGAGGAAATCAACCTCAAGAACCAAGAACAGGCTTCCGCCAGCAACGGCAAGAAGCGCTACGCCCACATCACCCTGAGCGACGAGGGGCTGGAGACCATCGAGTGGCTCAGCCTGGACTGTACCACCGCCGACAAGGATGCCCCCTGGCACAGCGACTGCGAACTGAAGATAGACCGCACGGGCCGCGTCGTGGACAACGGACGCAAGACTGCCGACCTCTGGGACGGCGCCATACGTAGCACCCGCCAACCCTTCCGCCTGAAGATACGCAACATCTGCGGGGACGAGACGGTGTATGTACTGGGAACAGAAACAATGGATGTAGAATGAATAATACAATCAAAACGAAATGGCTGATTTTTTTAACTATCACCGCACGAGCGAAAAACTGGAAAAAGCAAATTATTCACTCGACGATTTCAAGAGATTCTTGAGTGGAATGCAGGAAGTTGTCGGGCAGGCCGAACGAAATCAAGAGAAATTGGAAGAGGCTCTGCAGGAAAACTTACGATTGGCAACACAACTGGTTGAATACAAAAACGAGCTGGATGAAACAAAGAAGATGTATAAATCCAATAAAGAGCGTATTACGCAATTAGAAAGCGAAAATTCCAGCTTGAAGAATACAGTGGGAAAATTAAGACAAATACGCATTGAAATCAGAAACACCGACAGCAAGATGAAAAAAGACGGCGAAAACATTCTGGATATTCTCCTTCAAGCCTACAAGGAACTGGACATCGAAGCCATGAAGCAATTTGAAATCGCCCTGTCCGCATTGAACGATGATTCCGACCACCGCTTCCAACAGCAACTCGACTGCTTCCGCAAGGTGCGCAGAGAGAAGGCCAAAGAGAAGAAGCAAGCCTCCGTAATGAACATCGACAACCGCGGAGGCAACGCCTTCCTCTATAACCGTATGGACGATACCAAATTTTCCCAAATGCGATAGTAAACCCCTACAATCATGAACGACCACATCAACATCACCATCAACGGCGGCAACAATATCATGGGTGGCACCCTGATAGGAGCAACATTTATCAACAACAATAACTTTGCCCACACCCCGGCAGAGACACCGCAGGCCGCGTCTTGCGACATCGTGGAGGCGGAGGAAGTGACAAACCCGGCAGACGAGAACACAGAAGAGCCTCCCGCCCCAACCATGGAGGACAAAATCCGCCACGCCATCCGCACGATGCGAGAGGAGAACCTGCTGAAAAAACAGTATGACTACCTCTGGCTGATGCTCGCATTGAGCAACGAGAAAGACCTGCCCCACTTCGATACCCCAAAGGGTTTCCTGCAATATCTGCACACGAATATCGGCTTGGAGGAACTGCCCAGCACATCGTCCTTGCAAAAGAAGTATGGCGAAACACGCGGGTACTTCCCCAACTGGACCTTCCATGACACGGATGACACCCTCGAAGTGAACCGCCGCATCAACGTCGGCAAACGCTTCCTCAGCCTCCTGCGCAAGGGCTGAACTTCCGCGAAAAAACAGGAACTTCCGCGGAATCTTCCGAAATCTTTTCCGTTCTTCCGCGCTCCTTTCCGAACCTTTGAGAGGCCATTGTCCCGGTGTGGACACCTCCCTAACTTTGCTCCCGTAATCGCAACGCAAGACGCGGTTACGGGATTTTTTATTGTTTCATTCTAAAAATTTCAAAGAGTATGGAAAAACTTGTCAGAATCATCGACCAACACCCGCTGGCCTCGCGCGCCTACACCGCGCAGGACGGCACGCAACGCACCTTCCACAGCCGCGGCTTCCTGCTGACGGACGGCATCGACGAGTTCTACGCCGAAATGACGGGCGACGCCGCCCTCAGTTGCCCGGAGATGGATCGCACAATGCTGCACATCGTGCAGGCCACCATCCGCCAACGCGCCTACCAAGACAAGAACGGCGCGACACGCTACGAGAACCAAATCTACATCACGCGGCTGGCGTGAGAAAAATTAAAAATTGAAAATTGAAAATTAGAAATTTGAATCCCTTTACTTTTTAACTTGAACGACTATGAATATTAATTTACAGATTTCGGACAGCACTTATCAACGTCTCGTCTCAGGAGGCGGCCGCCTGCGCGGCAGCATCGGGCTGGTCAGCCCCACGGAGGGCAACTTCAACGAACACGCCAAAAGCACGCCCCAACCGGGGAGCCAATACATCAAGCTGCCTCACGGACGGGCCAGCATCACCCGCAAGCACGCACGGTTGACCCTTACCATCGGCTTGGACGAGGCGGACATCGTGCCCGCACAAACCATAGAGGAAGAGAGCCGCCAGGCATCCGCCTTCGTGGACAACGTGTTCGGAGGGACGTGGGAATAAGGAATTTTGGCGCGGATTACGCGGATGGACGCGGATTTTTTTAAGTTTATAAGTTTACGGGTTTATAGGTTTCCGTGAAATCCGCGCCAAAAAATCAACCAATAATCATTACAACTATGAGTTTCGGAATATCAAACAGTGTAAGAAGCCGGGCGGTGCGGACGTGCACGCCGGAGTTGTTTTGGAAAGCCGTGCGCTCCAATTATGTAGCGCGCATCTGTGCGGGCATTGCCGACGCTTGGGAGCAATGGAAGCGCGGGGAACTGACGCGCGAGGAGTACGACACATTGAAAAACCGCGAAAAGAAGCAGTTGCCTATATTTACATTCCACGCCACCTTCGCCGGCGGCAGGAGGCTGAATGCGGAGGCCACGCCAAGCGGGCTGTGCATGTATGACATCGACCACCTGGACGCGCCGCGCGAATATTGGGCGCACGTGGTGGACGAACGCAAAGAGGAGCTGGGCATCGTCCTGGCGCACGTCACGCCGTCCATGGAGGGCCTCCGCCTGGTGTTCATCATCCCCGCCGGCATGTCGCTGGAGGAGGCGCAACGGTGGATGTCCGCGCAACTGAACGACCCCAACTACGACCAGAGCGTCAAGGACTTGGCCCGCTCGTCGTTCGCCGTGCCGGAGGACTACATATTGTATATCGACGAGGAAAAATTATTCACACGCCTCCCGGTAGAGACGCAAAATTTTGCGTCTCTACAACCAACGGAAACGCCGCAACCAACGGAAACGCCGCAACAACAGACGGCTTCCTTCAAAGGCATCCCCTACAGCGAAATCATCCGCCAATGGTTCATCCTGGCGGGCGGCGAACCCGCCCAGGGCGAGCGCAACACGAAGCTGCACCAGCTGGCCTACCACCTGCGCCACATCACGGACAACGACGAAGGTCTTTTGCTGGAAATAATGCCGCGATACGGACTTTCCGAAGAAGAAATGAAGAGGCTGATACATTCCGCCTGCACGGCCAAGTGGGGCGGAACGCCCCGTCTGATGAACACGGTGCTGGCCCACCTCGGTTCTCCAGACGCCGCCGGCGCATCGCAGGGGGACGCCCCTCCCGAAATGCCCCGCAAGCTCCCCGCGCTGGTGAAGCTCCTCGTGAGCCGCACGCCGGAGGCCTACCGCCCCGCCGTGGCCCACGCCATCTTCCCGCCCCTGGCCACGCACCTGCACCGCACGCGCTTCCGCTACATCGACAACGAGGAGCACGAGGCCACGCTGATGTGCGTGCTGGCCGCACCCACCGGTTCGGGCAAGAGTTGCGTCAACGCGCCCATCGACCACATCATGGCCGACATCCGCGCAAAGGATGAGCTGAACCGCCAGCGCGAGGCACGCTGGAAGGAGGAGAACAACGCCAAGGGCGCCAACAAAAACAAGGCGAACCGCCCCGAAGGGCTCGTCATCCAGTGGGTCAGCCCGGACATGACCAACGCCGCCTTCGTGATGCGCCTCGCGGAGAGTGAAGAGCACTTCCTCTACACACGGATGAACGAAATCGAGGCGTTCGACGCGCTGAAAGGATCCAGCCGCAACCCGCAGCAGTTCGTCATCATGCGCCTGGCCTTCGACACGGGCGAATACGGACAGGAGCGCGTGGGCGAGAAGAGCGTGTCCGAGCAGGTGCGCGTGCGCTTCAACTGGAACGCATCCAGCACCCCGGGGCGCGTGCAGGAGTATTTCCGGAAAGTCGTGGTGGATGGCCCCGTGTCGCGCATCAACTTCTGCACCCTGCCCGAGCAGGAAATCGGCGCGGATATGCCCGTCTACGGCACCTACGACGTTAGCTTTGACGAAGAATTGCGACCCTACATCCAGCACCTCACGCAAGCCACCGGATTCATTGACGAACCGAAACTGGAGGCACTCGCCCGCAAGCTCCATCAAGAACTGAAAGACCGCGCCCTCCTGACACAGGACCGCGTCTATGACAACCTGGCACGTCGAGCGCTGGTCATCGGGTGGCTCAAGGCGTGCGTGCTCTACGTGGCCAACGGATGCCGTTGGGAGGCCGCCATCGAGGACTTCACGCGATGGTCGGTGGAGTATGACTTGTGGTGCAAACTGCGCTTCTTCGGGACAGCCATAGACCAGGCGGAGAGCATGGGGCAGGAGTTCACACGTCACCCGGGACGACGCAACCTGCTGGAGGATTTGTCTGATGATTTCTCGCGGACAGAATTGGAACATCTGCGCATGAAGAGGGGCATGAGTACCAAGGGAACACAGGATTTGCTCTACCGCTGGGAAAAACGCGGATTCATCCGACAAACGACAAACGACAATTACCGAAAACTAAAATACCGCAACGATGGAATTGACCTTGACCCGAACCAAGAAGCATAAAGACTTCACCATGGGCATCCTCTCGATAGAGGGGGAGCCTTTCTGCGATACCCTTGAACCTACCCGCCGCAACATCCCCAAGGGGCGTTATCCGCTGGTGGTGACCCGCTTGCCGAAGTTCGGCCAATGGCTGCCGCTGCTGCTGCACGTGCCCGGCTTCGCGGGCATACGCATCCATGCGGGCAATGCGGTGGAGGACACCGCCGGGTGCATCCTCGTGGGGCTTAGCCCGAAGGAGGGCATGCTCATCAACTCGCGCTCGTGGCTGCAAAGGCTGAAGCGGAAGTTGGCGGAGCGGCCGCTGGGCGAGGGGGTGTGGATAACGGTGTGTTGAGAATTAAAAATTAAAAATTGACAATTGAGAATTGACAATTAAAAAATATTGCCGGAGACATGTCGTACACTGGGTGCAGACACGCCTCCGGCGGTTGTTTTTGCGACGATAGCGAACTTTTGAGCCGGATGTCGCTTCCGGGGTCGGGCGTCAGCGGATGATGCCCTTCGACGCCTTGATGAAGTTCACGATGTTTTCAATCTCCGGGCTCTTGGGGATTTGGTCTTGAATCTTCAGCACGGCGTCTTGCAGGCTGAAGTTGCCTTGGTAGATCAGGCGGTACGTGTTCACGATGTGTCGCAGGATGCGGTCGTCCACCTGGTTCTTGTGTTGCAGCACGACGGCGTTGATGCCGTGGTATTGCACGGGGTTGCCTGCCATGATGACGTAGGGCGGCACGTCTTTGGAGATGCGGCATCCCGACTGGATCAGCACCCAGCTGCCGATGTGGCAATTCTGCTGCACGATGACGTTGCTGCTCAGGATGGTGCAATCGTCCACGCGGCTTTCGCCGGCCACCATGCTGCGGATGCCCAGCACGCAGTTGTTGCCAATCTGCACGTCGTGGCAGAGGTGCGTGCCGTCCATCAGGAAGTTGCCGTTGCCGATGCGCGTGCCTCCGTCCTTGTGGGTGGCGCGTGCCACGACCACGTTTTCGCGGATGTCGTTCTCATCGCCGATGACGAGCACGCTGTCTTCGCCCTCGTAATGGAAATCTTGCGGCACGCTGGCCAGCACGGCTCCGTGGTGCACGGTGTTTTTCCGCCCCATGCGGGTGCCGTTCAAGATGTGCGCGCCCGCCATGATGGTGCAGTCGTCGCCGATTGCTACGTCGCCTTCGATGTAGGCGAAAGGTTGTACTGTTACGTTCTTGCCGAGCTTTGCGGCAGGATCAACGTATGCTAAAGGACTAATCATGAT
>CALUOW010000078.1 GCA_944322365.1 uncultured Bacteroides sp. | reverse complement strand
GTGAAGTGCGGCTACTGGCACTTGTGGCGTTACAACCCCGCCCTGGAAGCCGAAGGCAAGAACCCCTTCACCTTGGACAGCAAGGAGCCGGAATGGGAAGGCTTCAAGGACTTCCTGAAGGGTGAGGTTCGTTACGCCTCCGTCATGAAGCAATATCCGCAGGAAGCCGAAGAGCTCTTCCAGGCTGCCGAGGACAACGCCAAGTGGCGCTACGCCAGCTACAAGCGCATGGCTGCCGAAAGCTGGGGTGTATGCCCGCCCGACACCATGCTGAATAAATAAGGTTAACCCCTTAGCAATTTATACGAAAGAGTCCGGCATTTCCACCGGGCTCTTTCTTTTTTTATAATTGGAAGATAGGGGGAAGCAAGAAAAGATTTCATGGAAATGTAACCTGCCGGAAGACTTTCGTTCCGTACCTTTGAGGCGCATAAAAAAACAAAACATCATGAAACTGAAAAGCATCTTATTGACATCAGTCTTGTGGATAACCGCCTACAGCGCCACACAGGCTCAACAAACCCAAGTGATTGCCCACCGAGGATTCTGGAAAACGACCGGCTCTGCCCAAAACTCCATAGCCGCCCTCGAAAAGGCCGACTCAATTCATTGTTATGGTTCGGAATTTGACGTCTGGCTGACAAACGATAACCAGTTAGTGGTAAATCATGACGACACGTTCAAAGGAGTCACTATCCAAGACGCTACTGCCAACGTCTGCACTGCGGTACGTCTGGACAACGGTGAACTTCTCCCCACCCTACGCCAATATCTAGAAAAAGGGAAACAAACCAACACGCGCCTCATCCTAGAACTGAAACCTCACCGAACGCCCGAACAAGAAACACGCGCCATCCAAAGCATCGTCCAAATGATCAAAGACTTCGGATTGGAAGGGCGCGTGGAATACATCACCTTCTCACGTCATGCCACCAAAGAATTCATCCGCCTCGCCCCGCAAGGCACGCCCGTCTACTACCTGAACGGAGACCTGCCCCCGCAAGAACTGAAAGATTGGGGATGCGCCGGTGCGGACTATCACTTTAAAGTCTTCCGCCAACACCCCGAATGGATTGACGAGTGCCACCGCCTGGGCATGAAAGTCAATGCTTGGACTGTGAACAAAGCCGAAGACATGCAATGGCTCATCGACCATAAGGTAGACTTTATCACGACCAATGAGCCTGTCCTTTTGCAACAGCTTCTGAAAAAGAACTGACGAAAACAAAACTTAATCCACCACCTCGGCATCCTCCACCTCGCCATGCCGGGGTTGTGGAGTTTTGGGCCGTCGGCGGGAAAAGCCAAACCAATCGACCAACTCGAAAAGCGCATAGACAAGGCTGCTCGCCCCGATGATGATAAATGCCGTAGAACGAGCTCCCGTAGGGTTGAACAAAGCGAAAAGCCCCGCCAACAATATCAGCATGGGGACGACATAAAACCCGACCGGTACCCGCATCCATTGCCGGGCCGAAGCCAAAGAAACCAACTGCTGTACCCCACCCATGACAAGAATAAAGCCCAACACATATGTCAACAAATCCGCAAAGAATTCCGGCATAATAATAAGCCACAAGCCAAAAAGCAAGCTGCCAACCCCCAGCAAAGGAAATCGAAGAGGACGTTCGCCCCGCCACGCAAAATAGCCGACAATGCTGGCCAACGCCGGCACCAAAAACACGCCCCCGACCGTAATGACCAAATACTCGGCCGCCTGATGAGGAAATAGCACCAGCACAAGGCCGATGACCAATGCGCACACAACACGCAAGAGAGAGTAACTAAACCTATTCATAAGACTCGATTAAAAACAAAGGAATAACAAATCGTGCAAAGAAAATGTTCGACACGCTCCACCTGAAAAGCCCGCCGCAATGCCTTTATGCGAACAACAGGCACTTTAAACAAGCCCTATGAAGCGAAAAAAAACGCCAAATCCACGGAAAAAACGCCCGAAGCACCGGATAAAGTTCAAACGCAGACTGCGTTTATAAAAACGTAGCCTAAGTTTATAAAAACGCAACCTAAGTTTATATAAACGCAGCCTAAGTTTAAACTTTATCCAAGCCATAGCCCGAATAAAAGAAAGGGAGCGCACCGTTTCGGCAGCCCCCTCTTCTATTTGAAGCAGGTATTTCTGGATACATGAAGTTTTATTCAAACAGATTTTTGAACTTGCGGAAGATTTTTTCTTTCATCGAAGCATTGGGCTTAAAGTTGTCCGACGCCTCCATGTCTTCCAAGGCTTTCTTTTCGTCCTTGCTCAAGGTCTCAGGCACGTAGATGCTGACATTCACCAGCAAGTCGCCCGTGCCATAGCCATTGACACTGGGCAGGCCCTTGTTACGCAGGCGGAGTACCTTGCCCGGTTGGGTGCCCGGCTCTATCTTTACTTTCACCTTGCCGTCGATGGTGGGAATTTCCACCGTTCCTCCCAAGGCAGCCGTGGGGAAGCTAAGCAACAGGTTGTATATCAAATCGTTCTCATCACGAATCAGCTCTTTGTCCGGTTCTTCCTCGATGAGGATGAGCAAGTCGCCCGGCACGCCGTTGTGCTTGCCAGCATTGCCCTTGCCGCCCATCGAGAGTTGCATCCCGTCGGCCACGCCCTTGGGGATTTTCACCGTCACCACTTCTTCGCCATAAACGATGCCTTCGCCGCCGCATTCCTTGCACTTGTCTTTGATAATATGTCCCTCGCCGCCGCAGGTGGGGCAGGTGGTGCGAGTCTGCATGGTGCCAAGAATGGTTTGCTGGTTACGGATGACCGACCCGGAACCTTTGCACGTGGGGCACGTTTCCACGCCACTGCTGCCTTCGGCGCCCGATCCATGGCAATGAGGACAAGGCACGTATTTCTTGAGTTTGAATTTCTTTTCCACGCCCGTGGAGATTTCTTTCAGCGTCAGCTTCACCTTGACGCGCAGGTCCGAGCCCCGGTAGCGGCGTTGCTGGGCACCGCCCCCGCCTCCGAATCCGCTGAATCCGCCAAACCCTCCGTGTCCGCCGAAGATGTCGCCGAACATCGAGAAGATGTCGTCCATGGACATCCCGCCCCCGAATCCGCCGAACGGGCCTCCGTTGCCGGCTGCCCCGCTCATGCCTGCGTGGCCAAATTGGTCGTAGCGGGCGCGTTTTTCCGGGTTGCTCAGCACGTCGTAGGCTTCGGCCGCTTCCTTGAATTTCTCCTCAGCCTCCTTGTCGCCGGGATTCCGGTCGGGGTGATATTGGATGGCTTTCTTGCGGTAAGCCTTCTTTATCTCGTCTGCCGATGCGTTTTTCTCAACGCCTAAAACTTCATAGTAGTCTCTCTTTTCCATACCTAAATCTTTATTATTCGCCCACTACGACTTTGGCATGGCGGATGACTTTATCGTTCATCGTATATCCCGTTTGCACGCAATCCAGAATTTTTCCCTTCTGTCCGTCCTCAGGAGCGGGGATGACGGCAATGGCCTCGTGATAATCGGTGTTGAGCGGTTGGTCTTTCGTCTCGATGGCTTTCACGCCATTCTGCCCCAACACGGTGATGAATTTGTTGTAGATAAGCTCCACGCCTTCCTTCACGGCCTTCACGTCCGTGGCGCTCTCCATGTTCTTCAACGCGCGCTCCAGGTCGTCCACGACGGGCAGAATGCTACCGATGGTCTTCTCGCCCCCGTTCAAGACGAGTTCGGCTTTTTCCTTCATCGTCCGCTTGCGGTAGTTGTCAAACTCGGCGGACAGGCGCAGGTATTTATCCTTCAGTTCTTCAACCTGCCGGTTGGCCTTTCCCAATTCGGCGGACAGTTTTTCTTCTTCGTTTTGCGGATTTTGTTCTTCCGCAGGCTTCTCATCGCAGGAATCGGCAACCCCTTCGTTTTCGTTCAGGGTCTTCAGTTCTTCTTCCTGCTTGGTTGTTTTTTCGTTCTTATCCATATTATCGTTGCAATTTGTACATATTAAGAGATATTCATGCCCCTACAAAAAGTTTGCCAAAATGGCGCATTCACGCAAAAGCGGCGCAAAGGTAGTGCTTTTGCGTCACATTGGCAGCATCGCCCACTGCTAATTCATGGAAATTTCCTATCTTTGCGCCCCGAAAAATGGAAATTCACGCGCGTTGCGCCAATGGTTAATGATAAATAGGTATGATTACAGTTTCTAACGTATCGGTACAGTTTGGTAAAAGAGTATTGTTCAACGAGGTTAACTTGAAATTCACGAGCGGCAACTGCTATGGCATCATCGGCGCCAACGGGGCAGGCAAATCCACTTTCCTGAAGACTATTTCCGGCGAATTGGAGCCTACCACAGGCAGCATCGCCCTAGGTCCCGGCGAGCGTCTTTCCGTCTTGAGCCAGGACCACTTCAAATGGGATGACTTCACGGTGATGGACACCGTCTTAATGGGGCACACCGTCTTGTGGGATATCATGAAGCAACGCGAGGCGCTGTATGCCAAGGAAGACTTCACGGACGAGGACGGATTGAAAGTCTCTGAATTGGAAGAGAAGTTTGCCGAATTGGACGGATGGAATGCCGAAAGCGACGCGGCCGCCTTGCTCAGCGGGCTAGGCATCAAGGAGGACAAGCACTACCAACTGATGGCCGACCTGAACAACAAGGAGAAAGTGCGCGTGATGTTGGCGCAAGCCCTCTTCGGCAATCCGGACAACTTGTTGCTGGACGAACCTACGAACGACTTGGACATGGACACCGTGACTTGGCTGGAGGAATATTTGTCCAACTTTGAGCACACGGTGCTGGTGGTGAGCCACGACCGGCATTTTCTAGACTCCGTCTGCACCCATACGGTGGACATCGACTATGGCAAAATCAATCTTTTTGCCGGCAACTACAGCTTCTGGTATGAATCCAGCCAACTGGCTTTGCGCCAACAGCAGAATCAGAAAGCCAAGGTGGAGGAAAAGCGCAAGGAATTGGAGGAATTCATCCGCCGCTTCAGCGCCAACGTGGCCAAGAGCAAACAGACCACCAGCCGCAAGAAGATGTTGGAAAAACTGACGGTGGACGAAATCAAACCTTCGTCGCGCAAGTATCCCGGCATCATCTTCACACCCGAACGCGAGCCGGGCAACCAAATCCTGGAGGTATCCGGATTGACCAAAACTTTGGACGACGGCACCGTCCTCTTCCGCGATGTCAATTTCAATGTAGAGAAAGGCGACAAAATCGTCTTCCTCTCCCACGACCCGCGCGCCATGACCGCCCTCTTCGAAATCATCAACGGCAATATGAAACCCGACGCGGGGCACTACAACTGGGGCGTCACCATCACCACGGCCTATCTGCCGCTGGACAATACCGCCTTCTTCCGCACGGACTTGAACTTGGTGGAGTGGCTCAGCCAGTTTGGCGAAGGCAACGAAGTGTATATGAAAAGTTTCTTGGGCCGCATGCTCTTCTCGGGCGAAGAGGTGCTGAAGAAGGCCAGCGTCCTGTCCGGAGGCGAAAAGATGCGCTGCATGATAGCACGTATGCAATTGCGCAACGCCAATTGCCTCATCCTGGACACGCCAACCAACCATCTTGACTTGGAGTCTATACAAGCCTTCAACAATAACTTAAAAACGTACAAGGGCAACATCCTCTTTGCATCGCACGACCATGAGTTTATCCAAACCGTGGCCAACCGCATCATCGAACTGACGCCCAACGGCATCATCGACAAAATCATGGAGTATGACGATTACATCTCGTCCGACTCCATCAAAGCGACCCGCGAACGGATGTACGGAAGCAATCTTTGACATTGGCCGCAGCTTTTGTCTGCAAAGAGGACGCCTCCTCGAAATTTTGTCAACCTAACTCTTGTTTCATGTCGGCGAAAATTTATACCTTTGCATATTAATCAATTTGTCAGATAACAACTACTACACAATGAGCGAAAAAGCACCTTTCATGGTTTTCTCGGGCACAAACTCGAGATACCTGGCAGAGAAAATCTGCGCGAACTTGGATTGCCCGCTGGGCAATATGAATATTACCCACTTTGCTGACGGGGAGTTTGCCGTGTCTTACGAAGAATCCATTCGTGGACGCCACGTATTCTTGGTACAATCCACTTTCCCCAACTCGGACAATCTCATGGAGTTGCTCTTGATGATTGATGCGGCCAAGCGCGCGTCCGCCAAGAGCATTGTGGCCGTTATCCCCTACTTCGGATGGGCCCGCCAGGATCGCAAAGACAAACCGCGCGTATCCATCGGCGCCAAACTGGTGGCCGACCTCTTGTCCGTAGCCGGCATCGACCGCCTCATCACGATGGATTTGCACGCCGACCAGATTCAAGGTTTCTTCGACATCCCGGTAGACCACTTGTACGCTTCCACGGTATTCCTGCCCTACATCGAATCGCTTCATTTGGACAATCTGGTCATTGCCACGCCTGACGTGGGCGGCTCCAAGCGCGCCAGCACCTTCTCCAAATACCTGAACGTGCCCTTGGTGCTCTGCAACAAGACGCGCGAAAAAGCCAACGTAGTGGCCAGCATGCAAATCATAGGCGATGTGAAAGGCAAGAACGTCGTTTTGGTGGACGACATTGTGGATACGGCCGGCACCATCACCAAAGCCGCCAATATCATGATGGATGCAGGCGCCCAATCGGTGCGCGCCATCGCCAGCCACTGCGTGATGTCGGATCCGGCTTCTTTCCGCATCCAAGAGTCCGCCCTGACGGAAATGGTATTCACGGACAGCATCCCGTACTCCAAGAAGTGCGATAAAGTAAAACAACTGAGCATTGCCGCCATGTTTGCCGAAACCATCCGCCGCGTGATGAATAACGAATCCATCAGTTCTCAATATATCATCTGAGAAAGATAGATAAAAGTTTGCAAGCCGATGCAAGAAAAGGACACATCCTCCTCGTATCTTGCGTCGGCTTTTCTCATCCATCTCCAGACGCTTCGCACAAAACAAACCAACGGATTCTCCAAGCATCGGAAGCGGAGAGATGCAAAAAACAAGAAAAGAGAAGAAAAATCATGGATTCGACTCAACTTTTCCAACCGAAGATTTCCATAAGAACAAGAAAATCCATACCTTTACGCTTTGGAAAACGATAATCACACCAACGATATGGAAAACAGAAGTTTAGTTACCATTGCCGAACATAGCCGGGAGAAAATCCTCTACATGATTGACATGGCCAAAGAATTTGAAGCACACCCCAACCGCCACCTGCTGGACGGACGGGTAGTAGCCACCCTATTTTTCGAACCGTCCACCCGCACGCGCCTCAGCTTCGAGACAGCTGCCAACCGCCTGGGAGCACGCGTCATCGGATTCACCGACCCCAAAGCCACCAGTTCGTCGAAAGGCGAAACGCTGAAAGACACTATCAAAATGGTGAGCAACTATGCCGACATCATCGTCATGCGCCACTATTTGGAGGGAGCAGCACGCTATGCGAGCGAGGTGACCGACGTACCCATCGTCAACGCCGGCGACGGAGCCAACCAGCATCCCTCGCAAACGATGCTGGACCTCTACTCCATTTACAAAACGCAAGGCACGCTGGAAAATCTGAACATCTATCTCGTAGGCGACTTGAAGTACGGCCGCACCGTCCACTCCCTGCTGATGGCCATGCGCCACTTCAACCCCACCTTCCACTTCATTGCGCCCAAGGAACTGCAAATGCCCGAAGAATACAAGATTTATTGCCGCGAGCACGGCATCCGCTACGAAGAGCACACAGACTTCACCGAAGAGACCATCGCCGAGGCGGACATCCTCTACATGACCCGCGTACAGCGCGAACGCTTCACCGACCTGATGGAGTATGAACGCGTAAAGAACGTATACATCCTGAAAGAGAAAATGCTGGCCCGCACGCGCCCCAACCTGCGCATTCTGCACCCTCTGCCCCGCGTCAACGAGATTGCCTACGACGTAGACGAAAGTCCCAAGGCCTACTACTTCCAACAGGCGCAAAACGGCCTCTATGCCCGCCAAGCCATCCTGTGCGACGTATTGGGCATCACACTGGAAGAAGTAAAAAAGGATTCGGAAAAATATAAATGAACAAACCTATGGCTAACGATAAAAAAGAATTGCAGGTAGCCGCGTTGGAGAACGGCACTGTCATCGACCACATCCCCTCCGAGAAGCTCTTCAGCGTGGTATCCCTCCTCGGCCTGAAGCAAATGAGCAACAACATCACCATCGGCTTCAACCTGGAAAGCAAAAAATTGGGCAAGAAAGGCATCATCAAGATTGCCGACAAATTCTTCACGGACGACGAAATCAACCGCATCGCCGTAGTGGCGCCCAACGTGAAGCTGAACATTATCCGCAACTACGAAGTGGTGGAGAAGCGCGAACTGACCTTGCCGGACGAACTTATCGGCATCGTGAAGTGCGCCAATCCCAAGTGCATCACCAACAACGAACCCATGCCTACCCGCTTCCACGTGATAGATAAGGAGCAGTGCATCATCAAATGCCACTATTGCGAGAAAGAGCAGGAGAGAAAGGACATCACCTTACTTTAATCCAATGAAGAATGAAGAATCATCTTTGCGGGAAATCAGCAAAATTCTTCATTCTTCATTCATAATCATTCGACTAAGATGAAAACGGATTGGAAACCCGGCACCATGATATATCCCCTGCCCGCCGTATTGGTGAGTTGCGGAAGCACGCCTGAAGAATACAACCTGCTCACCGTGGCATGGACAGGCACCCTCTGCACCAACCCGCCCATGTGCTACATCTCCGTGCGCCCCGAACGGCACTCATACGACATCATCCGGCGCAACATGGAATTTGTCATCAACCTGACGGACAAGGAACTGGCACACGCCACGGATTGGTGCGGCGTGCGTTCGGGAAGAGATTACAACAAGTTTGAAGAAATGGGCCTCACCCCCGGCAGATGCACCGTGGTCAACGCGCCGTTAATAGAAGAATCGCCCCTATGCATCGAGTGCCGTGTCCGCGAAATCCTCTCCCTAGGTTCGCACGACCTGTTCATTGCCGACGTGGTAAACGTGCGCGCCGACGACCAATACCTCAACCCCGCAACAGGCAAGTTCGACCTCGCCTCCAGCAATCCGCTGGTGTACGTGCACGGCCATTATTATGAATTGGGCAAACCAATAGGCAAGTTCGGTTGGTCAGTGGAAAAGAAAAAAAACGAGAAAAACAGATAGAGGAAAACAACATGCGCACGACAATCCTTCTCCTTTGCCTGCTTCTCGCCCTTCCGACTACGCTCTACACGCAAACGGGAAAAGAAGAAACGAAGCCCCAAACCGTCACGACCAACTTCGGGGCCAAGGCTGGATTTACGGCCGCGCTCTCCCTCCTCCAAGACTTCAACATCGGCGGGATGCCTATAGAGCAAGTGCAGAATGATTACAAAGTAGGATATTTTGCCTCTTTCTTCATGCGCGTCAACTTCGACCGCCACTTCATCCAACCTGAAGTTTCTTACAACGTAAACCAATGCGGAGTCACCTTCAACAAACCCCAGACAGACGACCTGCCCATCGGATCGGCGACACCCCCAAAAGCCTCCATCAATGCCAAAATCCATAGTATAGACATCCCCATTATCTATGGCTACAACTTTATCAAAACCGACCCTTACGCCATGTCCGTATTCGGGGGACCCAAATTCCGCTATCTTTGGCGACACAAGAGCCAAATCACATTTGTAAACTTTGACCAACAAGACATTAACGAAAAACTCCGTCCGTTCAACGTCAGCTTCACCATGGGGGTAGCGGTCACGATTTCACGCATTTTCTTTGATTTCCGTTATGACATCGGCTTGCTCAACATGTCGAAAAGCATAACCGCACGCCGCGCATCAGACGGGACAAAAGGCGATGAAATCAATTATCGAAGACGCGACAACGTGCTGAGCTTCTCGCTCGGCGTATTCTTCTAGCAAGACCTCCCACAAAGCAAACATACCTGAACATTTTGCTTGAAGGCATCCATTCTGCCGGAAAAATCCGGCCTTACCCGCAAGAAAAACTTTAAAGTCCCTCGGAAAAAACTGCCAATGCCGCTGGAAAAGTTTAAACGCAGCCTAAGTTTATAAAAACGCACCGTACGTTTATATAAACGCAACCTAAGTTTTTATAAACGCAGCCTAAGTTTAAACTTTCCGAGCCTACAACGATGGTTTTATCCCGTACCTTAAGCGTTTTTCCGGCCCCTTTCTTGAAAATCCAGAAAGATTAGATGCGTTTGCCTTGGGATTTTCGACGAATTATTACCCATAATTCATTAATTTGCCCTACCTTTGCAAACGATGGAAAAAAGAAATTATCATTTAACATATTAAGAATATGAAAAGAGACGACTTGATTTTCGACATCATCGAGAAAGAACACCAACGCCAGTTGAAAGGCATCGAACTGATTGCCTCCGAGAACTTTGTGAGCGACGAAGTGATGCAGGCAATGGGCTCCTGCCTGACCAATAAATACGCCGAAGGCTATCCCGGCAAACGCTACTACGGCGGATGCGAAGTGGTGGACCAAAGCGAGCAACTGGCCATCGAACGCATCAAGAAGATATTCGGAGCCGAATGGGCCAACGT
>CALUOW010000077.1 GCA_944322365.1 uncultured Bacteroides sp. | reverse complement strand
TTCCACGCCGGCAAGCACGTGGACGGAGAATATTGCACGATGTGCGGCCCGAACTTCTGCGCGATGCGCTTGAGCCGAAGCATCAAGAAAGAAAACCAATAACACCAAAAACATGTTTAGCGAAGTATTAGACCAAATATCCTGGGACGACACCACCGCCCGCATCCTCGCCAAGACCGATGCCGACGTGCGCCGCGCCCTGAGCAAGGAACATTGCGACGTCGAGGACTTCATGGCCCTCGTCTCGCCCGCAGCCGAGCCATACCTGGAAACGATGGCACGGCTCAGCAAGAAATACACCGAGGAACGTTTCGGACGAACCATCTCCATGTTCGTGCCCCTCTACCTCACCAACTCCTGTACCAACTCGTGTGTGTACTGCGGATTCCATATCTCGAACCCCATGAAGCGGACGATACTGACCGAGGAGGAAATCGTCAACGAATACAAGGCCATCAAGCGGCTGGCACCCTTCGAGAACCTGCTGATTGTCACCGGCGAGAACCCTGCCAAGGCGGGCGTCCCCTACCTGGCCCGCGCCCTCGACCTGGCCAAACCCTACTTCTCCAACCTCAAGATAGAGGTCATGCCCCTCAAGGCAGAGGAATACGAGGAATTGACACGCCACGGCATGAACGGCGTCATCTGCTTCCAAGAGACCTATAACCGGGCGCACTACAACATCTACCACCCGCGCGGCATGAAGTCCAAGTTCGAGTGGCGGCTGAACGGCTTCGACCGCATGGGGCAGGCCGGGGTGCACAGCATCGGCATGGGCGTCCTCATCGGTTTGGAGAAAGAGTGGCGCACGGACATCACCATGATGGCCCACCACCTACGATACCTCCAAAAGCATTATTGGCGCACGAAGTACAGCGTCAACTTCCCTCGTATGCGTCCCTCGGAGAACGGCGGCTTCCAACCTAACGTAGTCATGACAGACCGCGAACTGGCGCAGGTCACCTTTGCCATGCGCATCTTCGACCACGACGTGGACATCTCCTACTCCACCCGCGAACCGGCACACATCCGCGACCACATGGCCACACTGGGCGTCACCACCATGAGCGCCGAGAGCAAGACCGAACCCGGAGGCTACTACACTTACCCGCAAGCACTGGAGCAATTCCACGTCAGCGACGAGCGCACTGCCCACGAAGTGGATGCCGCCCTGCGCCGTATGGGACGGGAGCCGGTATGGAAAGACTGGGATGCCGCCTTCGACCATCCTAAGCTGACACCTGCAGTATAGTCAGATTGTAGGAAAAGGCGCCACCTTTTCTATATCAAGAAGGTTACTATCTCTCTTTTTTATCCGCAAGACGATAAACTATCATTTTAACTTGAAGCAATTACTTAAGAAATAAAACATGAACAATCGATATGAACGACAAATGGCCCTGCCCGAAATAGGCGCCGAGGGACAAGAACGGTTGTCACGCGCCAAGGTGCTCATCGTCGGCGCAGGAGGACTGGGCAGCCCCGTTGCCCTCTACCTCACGGCGGCAGGCATAGGCACGCTGGGCTTGGTAGACAACGATATTATCAACCGCACCAACCTGCAACGGCAAGTGCTCTACAGCGAAGCCGACGTGGACCAACCCAAGGTGCTCTTTGCCGCCCGCCGGCTGCGGGAGCTGAACAGCCACATCCACGTGGAGATATATCCCTACCGGCTGGACAAACGCAATGCCCACGAACTATTGTCCAAGTATAACCTCGTAGTGGACGGATGCGACAATTTTTCTACCCGCTACATCCTGTCCGATGCTTGCCGGGAGGTGGGTATCCCTTATGTCTATGGGGCCGTCCGAGGTTTCATGGGGCAAGTATCCGTGTTTAACTACGGGCCACATCCCCGCACATACCGCGACCTCTTCCCCGACGAAGCGGAGATGACCAGCCTCGACATGGACAAGGCCGTCGTAGGTGTCGTCACGGGCCTGACTGGTTGCGTGCAGGCCGGCGAAGCGCTGAAAATCATCGCCGGTTTCGGCGAAGTGCTGAGCGGCCGGCTTTGGACCATCGACATGCGCACCATGCAATCCCACTTGCTTGATTTCTGACGTCCTATGAAACTGATTGCCATCACCAGGCCAGACTTCTTCGAAGGAGAAGCCGAAGCCATCAACCTCCTTTTGGCCAATGGCCTGGAGCTGCTGCACCTGCGCAAGCCCCACGCCAAGATCGGGGAAATAGAAGCCTTGCTACAACAAATCCCTGCCGTCTACCACGACCGCATCTCGCTGCACGACGGACACGAATTGGCCACGGCCTATGGCATCGGAGGCATCCATCTGAACGCACGCCACCCGATGGCTCCCTGTGGCTTCGGAGGACGCATCAGCCGCTCGTGCCATTCGCTGGAAGAGGTGCGCCGCTACAAAGACACGTGCGATTACGTCTTCCTCAGTCCCATCTTCGACAGCATCTCGAAGGCGGGATATGCCTCTGCTTTCAGCCCGGACGATCTCCGTGCGGCCGACAAGCTGATAGACTCACGCGTCATTGCCTTGGGCGGCATCGACGCGGATAAGATAGACACTGTGCGCGACTGGGGTTTCGGAGGGGTGGCCGTATTGGGCAGCGTGTGGTCCCCATCGGGAGCCGGCTTCTTGGACAATTTCCGCCGCCTGATGCGCCAAACGGAGGGAAAGCCCCGCGTGGTGTTGAGCATAGCCGGGTCGGACAGTTCGGGCGGGGCAGGCATCCAAGCCGACATCAAGACACTGACCAGCTTGGGCGTGTATGCGGCTTCGGTCGTCACGGCCTTGACGGCACAGAATACGTGCGGCGTGTCATCCATCCATCCTATCCCGGCAGACCAAGTGGCCGCCCAGTTGCGTGCGGTGCTGACAGACCTCCGGGCAGATGCCATCAAGATAGGCATGGTGCACGACGAGTCCATCGTCCGCGTCTTGGCTCAAGAACTGCAAGGAATGGATTGCCCCATTGTCTACGACCCCGTAATGATTTCCACCAGCGGACACCGGCTGATGGAGCCGGCCACGGTGGAAGCCGTTTGTGCCCGCCTCCTTCCATGCTGCACCCTGCTGACGCCCAACCTGCACGAGGCAGGCCTGTTGACGGGACGCCCCGTCGGAGACATGACGGAAATGGAAGAAGCCGCCCGCCGCTTATCCGCCCGGTTTGGTCTCTCCATCCTGGTCAAAGGCGGACATTTGGAGGGCGATACGATGTGCGACCTGTTATATAATAAGAAGGGAAACATCACCCGTTATCCGGCCCCCAAGGTGGACAGCCGCAACCTGCACGGGACGGGCTGCACGCTCTCGTCGGCCATCGCCGCCTTCCTAGCCTTGGGAAACCCGGTGGAAGAGGCCGTCCGGAGAGCCAAAAACTACGTGCACCAAGCCATCGTGGAAGCCCGCCCCTTGCACATCGGACACGGACAAGGCCCCCTATGGCACTTTTTTTAATCATAACACAAGGCCGATTGGCAGATTATCGTTACATTTGTGCCGACTAACTGATAAAACTGATTGAATCATGGAAAAATCAAAAGTCTACTTCACAGATCTGCGCACTTCGCCCACCAGCAACTTGCTGGACAAGATGGAGCGACTGGCACGACGCGCCGGCCTGACCGACCTGCCCCTGAAGGACAGCTTCGTGGCCATCAAGATACACTTCGGAGAGCCGGGCAACCTGGCCTACATCCGCCCCAACTATGCCGCACGAATGGCCAACCTCCTGCGCAGCCTGGGCGCCAAACCCTTCCTGACCGATTGCAACACGCTCTATTCGGGACGCCGCTCCAATGCTGTAGACCATCTGCAAAGCGCTATGGAGAATGGGTTCAACCCCATCTCGGCGCAATGCCAGGTCATCATCGGCGACGGATTGAAAGGCACGGATTATAGGGAAATCCCCATTGAGGGCGCAGAATATTGCCCCGCTCCCAAGATTGGCGCTGCCATTGCCGACGCGGACGTCATCATCAGCATGAACCACTTCAAGGGACACGAGCAAGCCGGATTCGGCGGTGCATTGAAGAACTTGGGCATGGGTTGCGCCAGCGTGGGAGGCAAGCTGGAACTACATGCTTCGTCCCAACCCAAGATTGCGACGGAGAACTGCATCGGATGCAACATCTGCGTGAAGCATTGCGCCCACGATGCCATCCACCTCAACGCCGGACGCAAGGCGGAAATAGACTATACGAAATGCGTGGGTTGCGGCCAATGCGTGGCCCTTTGCCAACATGACGCGGCCGTAATAAGCGATTGGGACACTTCCGAGCGTCTCAATTACAAGATTGCCGAATACACCAAAGCCGTACTGAAGGATAAGCCCCACTTCCACTTCTCGTTCATCATGAATGTATCGCCCGAATGCGATTGTTGGAATCACAACGACGCTGCCATCGTCCCCGACTTGGGCATATTGGCCTCTGCCGACCCCGTGGCATTGGACATGGCCTGCGCGGACATGGTGATGCAGGCGCCCATCCTGCACGGCAACAACGTCTTGGCGCCCGGACACGAGCACGACGACCTCTGCGGACAGGATAAATTCCACCTGGTGCACCCCGACACAGACTGGCAAGCCGGCCTCCGCCATGCCGAGAAAATTGGCATCGGCACCATGCAATATGAACTCATCAAAATGTGAAACAGACTATAATAATATGTATATGGAAACAACTTCAAAACTCTACGCCCTGACCCTCCGCGACGTGCGGACTTACCTGTTTGCTTCGGCTTTTGTGGCAGGCAACCTGTTGTTGCCCCAATTGTGCCACCTTCTGCCGCAGGGAGGTCCCACTTTCTTGCCCATCTATTTCTTCACGCTGATAGCGGCCTATAAGTACGGCTTCCGCGTGGGCTTGCTCACCGCCCTGCTCTCCCCCATCCTCAACAACCTTTTGTTCGGGATGCCGGCCGTGGCCGTATTGCCCGCCATCCTCATCAAGTCGAGCCTGTTGGCCGGAGCCGCCGCATGGACCGCACGGCGCACGGGCACAATATCGTTCATGGCCCTGCTGGGCGTGGTATTGGCCTATCAGACGGTAGGCACCGCGTTCGAGTGGGCTTTGTGCGGCGACTTCCTGCTGGCCGTGCAGGACTTCCGCATCGGCGTGCCGGGCATGTTGCTGCAATGGATAGGCGGCTACGCCCTGCTGAAAGCCCTGAAACGAATCTGAGGACTATAGGCGAAGACACGTCCTCGACGAGGCAACCGCAAATGCTCGGCGAGGCAGCCACAAGTTCTCGGCGTGTCAAAACCACTTTATACTTACAATTATGACAAATGACAAAAAAATAATCATCTACCAAGTATTCACCCGCCTCTTCGGCAACGGCAACAACCGTTGCCAACCCCATGGCGACATACAAACCAACGGATGTGGCAAGATAGCCGACTTCACGCAGAAAGCCTTGGGCGAAATCCGACAAATGGGCGCCACGCACATTTGGTACACCGGGCTTATCGAGCACGCCACGCAGACGGACTACCGCCGCTATAACATCCGCCCGGACCACCCCGCCGTGGTGAAAGGCAAGGCAGGCTCTCCCTACGCCATCAAGGATTATTATGACATCGACCCCGACTTGGCCAAGGACGTGCCGGGCCGCATGAAGGAATTTGAAGACTTGGTGCAACGCACCCACCGCAGCGGATTGGGCTTCATCATGGATTTTGTGCCCAACCACGTGGCGCGCCAATACCACTCCGACGCCATGCCCGCCGGACGCAAGCAATTGGGCGAAGACGACGACACTTCGCGCACCTTCGACCCGGACAACAACTTCTACTACATCCCCGGCACAGCCCTCCAAGGCCAGTTTGACATGCAAGCCTCCGCCCCCGAACCTTACTGCGAATCACCCGCCAAGGCCACGGGCAACGACCGCTTCGACGCAACTCCGTCCGTGAATGATTGGTACGAGACCATCAAGCTGAACTATGGCGTGGATTATCTGGGCGGACGCCGCCACTACTTCTCGCCCGTGCCGGACACGTGGCACAAGATGCTGGACATCCTCCTCTTTTGGGCGGCCAAGGGCATCGACGGCTTCCGTTGCGACATGGCCGAGATGGTTCCCGTCGAGTTTTGGGAATGGGCCATCCAGCAAGTCAAGGAACAATACCCCAACCTGCTGTTCATCGCCGAGATCTATAACCCCATGCTCTACCGCGACTACCTGCGCCGGGGGCATTTCGATTACCTCTACGACAAAGTAGGACTCTATGACACGTTGCGTGCCATCGTCTGCTGCCAAGAATCGGCCACGGCCATCAGCTACCGTTGGCAAGAACTGGACGGCATTGGCGACCGGATGCTGAACTTTCTCGAAAACCACGACGAGCAACGCATTGCCTCCGACTTCTTTGCCGGCAACCCGTGGAAGGCCCTTCCCGCCCTCATCGTCTCCGCCTGCCAGAACACGAACCCATTCATGCTTTACTTCGGCCAGGAACTGGGCGAGCGAGGCATGGACGCCGAAGGCTTCAGCGGACGAGACGGACGCACCACCATCTTCGACTATTGGAGCGTGGACACCATCCGCCGTTGGCGCGACGGAGGCACGTTCAATGGCCGTATGCTGACCGATGAAGAGAAATCCCTACAAGCTGCCTACCGGCGCATCCTCACCCTTTGCAACACCGAGGCAGCTATCCGTCAAGGCGCTTTCTTCGACCTGACCTACGTCAACCGGGGCGGATGGCGCTTCAACGAGCATCGACAATACGCCTTCTTGCGCAAGTGGGGACAAGAAATAGTACTGGGCGTGGTCAACTTCGACCCGCAACCCGTAGACATCTCGGTCAACATCCCGGCCCACGCCTTCGAATACCTGCAAATGCCGGAATTGGAGCAATGCCGCGCCACCGACTTGCTTAGTGGCGAAACCACCATCCTCAGTTTCGTATCCTACCACGGATCGGAAGTGTCTGTGGGCGGCTACAGTGGCAAACTGCTCAAAATCCAACTGCCCTGACACGTTTCCACGTCTTCATGATAAGCGGCAAGGGTTGTGCTCAAGATGTTTTTCATCCGAGTGCAACCCTTGCCTTTTGCAACAGCATCCCATAGGCATTTTAACATTTGTCCCATCCTGTAGAAATGCAAATTTGTCAGTTCATGCCGTTAAGCGCCGTTAAGCCCCTGACAGCCTCTGTTAAAAGAGAACAAAAAAGCGTGACAAGCGGAATAAGTGAATGTTTTTTGTCGTTATTTTAACGCCGAAATCTTAAAACAAACTCGAATATTAACATTTAAAGGAATAAGGATTATGAAAAAGACAATGAGAAATGCAGCGATCGTGGCCGGCATCGTGTTGGTCAGCGCAGGTGTGGGCGGCGCGACTGCCTACCAACTCCTGAGCAAGGAAAGGAATGACGCAGCCACGTTCAGCGAACTGTTCCAACAGAATCCCGACAACTTGCGTCTGGCAGGATTCAGCGGAAACAATGTCCAACCGGTGGACCTGACGCAAGCAGCCGAAGCCTCCGTACATGCCGTGGTACACATCCGCTCCACGCAATTGGGTCGCACGCAGACAGTACGTACCATGCCGGACATCTGGGACTTTTTCTTTGGAAACCCGCAAGGAGAAGAACGCCAAATCAAGACGCAACCCCGCGTGGGCTACGGTTCGGGCGTCATCATCTCGAAAGACGGTTACATCGTGACCAACAACCATGTGGTGGAAGATGCTGACGAAATCACCGTCGAACTGAATGACGGCCGCGAAATGAAAGGGCGCATCATCGGTACCGACCCCACTACGGACTTGGCGTTGCTGAAGATTGAAGGAGAAGACTTCCCCACCATTCCCGTAGGAGACTCCGATGCCCTGAAGGTAGGCGAATGGGTATTGGCCGTGGGCAATCCGTTCAGCCTCAGTTCCACCGTCACGGCAGGCATCGTCAGTGCCAAAGCACGTGACATTGGCGCGCAAGCAGCCAACGGCCAAGCGGCTACCATCCAATCGTTCATCCAGACGGACGCAGCCATCAACCCGGGCAACAGCGGAGGCGCCTTGGTCAATGCGCGTGGCGAACTGGTGGGCATCAACACGATGCTTTATTCGCCCACGGGCAGCTACTCCGGCTATGGTTTTGCCATCCCCACCAATCTGATGAAGACGGTAGTGGCCGACTTGAAGCAATATGGAACCGTGCAACGTGCCATGCTGGGCATCAAAGGCATCGACTTGACCACCGAATTGCAAATGCAGGAAGCCCAAATCAACCAAATCAAGCAGATGAAAGAAGAACTGGGCGTGGAAGACGGCGTCTATGTGGGCGAGGTAATTGAAGGCGGTTCGGCCGACGGCATCCTGCAAGAGAAAGACGTCATCATCAAGCTGGACGGCCAGAAGATTCATAAGTTCTCCGACTTGCAGCAAGTCCTGGCCAAGCATCGCCCCGGCGACAAGGTGAAGGCCACCATCGTCCGCGACAAGAAAGAGACGGAAGTAAGCATCACGCTGAAAAACTCGCAAGGCACCACGAAGGTGATCAAAGACCGTGGCCTGGAAATCCTGGGAGCCGCCTTCAAGCCCGTCAGCGATGAATTGAAGCAGCAACTCCGCCTAAGCTATGGCCTCGAAGTGACAGGCGTCAGCAACGGAAAGGTGAAGGACCAAGGCATCCGCAAAGGATTCATCATCCTGAAAATCAATGACCAGAGGATGAAGACAGTGGCCGACTTGGAAGATGCGCTGAAGGCAGCCAACGAATCGACCGAACCCGTATTGTTCATCACCGGCATATATCCTTCGGGCAGAAGCGCTTATTATGCCATAGACTTGCGGGAAGAGTAAGACCTGGGCAAGAAACATGTATCGCAGTATTCCGGACGTTGCCTCCAGCACGTTCGGAATACTTTTTTTATGCCCGGTTCATGCTCCCAGCAAGGACAATAGTTCTGCGCACAAGCGGCTTTTGACCTCCTCGAAGTCCACCTCGCGGCCCAGCTCCTTCTGCATCGAAGTGACGCCTTTGTCCACAAAGCCGCAAGGATGAATATAGCTGAAATAGCGCAAATCGGTCTGGACGTTCAAAGCCAAGCCGTGCATGGTGACGAAATGGCTGGAGCGCACCCCGATGGCGCAAATCTTACGGGCACGGGGCGAATGAGCCTCCAGCCAAACGCCGGTGGCCTTTTCCAGCCGCCCGGCCTCGATGCCATAGGACGCGCAAGTGCGGATGACCGCCTCTTCCAATACATGAATATAATCGCGAAGGCCCAACGAGAAATCCTCCAAATTGAGGATGGGATAGCACACCAGTTGCCCCGGCCCGTGGAAGGTGATGTCCCCTCCCCGGTCGATGTGGAAAAGGGTAGCCCCGATGCGCTTCAACTGCTCCTCGCCCAGCAACATGTTGGAGGGCTTCCCGCTCCGCCCCAAGGTATAGACGGGCGGGTGTTGGCACACGACGATACGGTTCGCATACTCCCTGCCCGCCTGTTTGGCCTCCACCAGAGCATCGAAGCAATCCGTCTGGCACCTCCAAGCCTCGGCATAGTCAATGAGGCCCCAGTCTGACAATTCTGTTTTCATTTCTTAGCTATACGTTTAATTGTGTCCCGCAAAAATAGGAACAATTCTCCGAAAAGGCTATCTTTGCCCGCCTAAAAGATTCAGACATTATGCGCAAGGATTTTCCACAAGTGGACTTGCCCGTGGACGTGATAGCCTGGACGGACGTGACGGAGGAAGTCCTGAATATATACAAGCAATCGTGCCGGCTGAAGGCATGCATCTTCGCCCTCTGCCTGGAAGGAGCCATCAAAGTATCTATCAATCTGATGGAAACGGAAGTCAGGCAAGGAGACTTCATCACCCTTCTGCCCGGCTCCATTATCCAATTTTACGAACAGAAAGAGAAAGTCCGCGTGGGTTTCGTCGGCTTCTCTTCGCATTGCCTGACGGGGGTCAACCTGATTCAATCCACGTTGAGTTCTTTTTCCACCATCCTCGAATATCCCGTCCTGAGCCTGAACGAAACGCAAGCATCGTATTTGCAGGATTACTTCGCCCTGTTGGCGCGGCTCACCACGGGGCCTTATCCGCCCGACACGCGCATGGCGCAACAGATTATGGAGGGGTTGCTCTATGTGGCGGACAAGATATACGTGGCCCATCCGCAAGGACAGAGCCGGCCCAAAAGCCGGAAGGAGGAAATCTGCCGCCAACTCATCCAACTGGTCATCGAGAACTACACGCACGAGCGCCATGCGCAATTCTATGCCGACCGCTTGGGCATCTCGCTGCAACACCTCAGCACCACCGTGAAGCAAGCTACCGGAAAGAACGTGCTGGACATCATTGCCAACGTGGTCCTGATGGACGTAAAGGCCAAGCTGAAATCCACGGACATGACCGTGCAAGAGATTGCCTATTCGCTCAACTTCCCCAGCGCCTCATTCTTCGGCAAATACTTCAAGCGATACGTCGGCATGAGCCCGTTGGAATACCGCAACAGCTGACGGGCTGACTGCCTGTATAAGTAGGGGGATTCGGTTTAAGTAAGTGTTCAAGATTGAATAAAGGTAGCACCTCTTTATAAAAAAGGTGGCACCTCTTTATAGCAAAGGTGGCACCTCTTTATAGCAAAGGTGGCACCT
>CALUOW010000076.1 GCA_944322365.1 uncultured Bacteroides sp. | reverse complement strand
GGATTCTTTCCTGCTGCTTAGGCGGCGGCAAGCAGATGGAGGGGAGGCGCGGACTTGCCGGGCAGGCGGAATGCCTATGCCGCTTCAGAATTTCGGCCTAATCTTTATTTTTCTTCCTCAAACTCTTTCCTTAGTCTGGCAAAAGTCTTATCTTTGGCGCATACAATCACTCTAAAAACATTTATGGCAATGAATACATATAACATTCAGGCGAATCCTACCGGCACGCGTCGCATCGCCGTGTCCGACGAACATCTGCGCACCATCGAGAAATATGGCCTTTTCCGGCACCTCATCGACAGCAACGGCATCGTGGACGAATCCGTCTTGGATAAGCTGAAGCTGAACGTTCGTTCGCTGATAGCCGCCCAGGTGGACGATTCGAAAGACTTGTTGGACTTGTGCATCGACGTGATTTATCACAATAATATGAAGGCGTTCGGCCTGCAGCAACTCATCAAACTCTATTTGAAATGGCTTTCCGAATCCGGCGAGGATGCGGAAGACCCCAATGCCGCCTCCGATGAAGACCATTGATACGCGCGGCCCGTTGCCTTACAGCCCCCTCGTCCCGGCGGTGGAGGCCATTTGCCAAGCCAGGCCGGGCGAGGAGATAGAGATATTGCTGGGCGACCTTGCCGCTTTCAACGACCTAAAAGAATACCTCGTGGAGCGTGGCATCGGCTTCCGCGAGGTATATGATGAAGATGTGATGGCGTTGGAGTTTGTGCGTTGACCCTATTTCTCCTTGGCCAAGGTGAAGATGAATTCCAACCCGCCTCCCGGGTTGTTCTTGGCGGAGATGGTGCCTCCGTGAATCAAAACGGCATTCTTCACGATGGCGAGTCCCAGCCCGGTGCCTCCCAACTTGCGCGAGCGGCCTTTGTCTACGCGGTAGAATCGCTCGAACAGGCGGTTCAGGTGCTCCGGGGGCACGCCTACGCCGGTGTCGGCAAAGCTGAAGTAATAGAAGTTCTCGTCTTCGCGGAAGCAGGAGATGTTGATGCGGATGTGGGTGCCGGCGTAGGCAATGGCATTATCCATCAGGTTGCGGAAGATGGAGTAGAGCAGCGAGTAATTGCCGCGCAGTTGTATCTTGGGGCGCAGGGAGTTGACCACGGCGATGTGCTTCTCTTCCAGCTCCAAGGCCACTTCGTTCACGATATTTCCCACCAGCAGGCTGATGTCCACTTTCTCCATGTCTATCATGTTGGCGGCTTCGTCCATGCGTGTCAGGACGGAGATGTCGCGCAGGAGGCGTGTCAGGCGGTTGCTTTGGGCATAGCATCGTTCGAGGAAGATTTGCATCTTCTCGCGGGGCAGGTTTTCGTTGCTGACGATGGTCTCCAGATAACCCTGTATGCTGCTGACAGGCGTCTTCAGTTCGTGGGCGATGTTTTGCGTCAACTGGCGCTTCAGGCGCACTTGCTCTTCTTCTTGGGTGACGTCGTTGATGGATATTTCGAAGCAACGATCCTGGAAGATGATGCACTCTATGATGAAGACGCGCCCGTTCTTGTTGATGTTGAGGGACATGCGTTTCTCTTCGTTGGAGAAGCGTTTCGAGGCTTTGTCGATGAAGTCGGTGATGCTCTTGAACTCGCTGATGGCGAAGATGTCTTCCGTTTCCTCCAAGTTGGAGTCCGAAATCAGGTTGCTGTATTGGATGAAGAGGTTGTTCACCAGTATTTCTTTCTTCTCCTTGGTGAAGACGCCCAGCCCCTCGCGGGATGTTTGCAGGTGGGTGATCAGCTTCTCCCGCTCGATGTACAGGGCTTCTTTGGTTTCGCGCAGCCGTTTGTAGATTTGTACGATGTGCTCTGAGATTTCGCCCAGTTCGTTGTGGGGGAAGTCCGTATCCGTGTCTATCGGTTCGTTTTTGTCCGCCCGTTTGGCAAATTCGCGCAGCTGGTTGATGGCTTTCCCCAAGCGTGCCGTGAATCGGTAGAAGAAGAAGGCCAGCAACAAGGTGACGGCGATGGTGAACCAAATGAAATGCGGGTCGGCAGAGAGATAGCGCAGCAAGTTCAGGTCGTAGGGCAAGGCCGAGCGGATGATGAACTTGTCATAGAGCGTGGCGGAGTAGAAGTAGGACACGCCTGTCGTCTCGGACATGCGCCGGACGTCGTATCCTTTGCCATCGCGCAAGGCTTTCTGTATTTCGGGACGCCTGATGTGGTTCTCCATCTTCAGGCTGTCCCCGAAGTTGTCAAACAACACCCGGCCGCGCAGGTCGATGATGGTGACGCGCAAATCTTGGTTGACATAGCGGGCGATGTATGGGTTCAGCGTCTTGTCCCACCATGTTATGTCCAGGTCATGCAGCTTCATGTGCAGCCGTTCGTTGTAGTCTTGCAATTGCATGTCCAGCAGTTCTACCTTGTAATCCTTCTCGCGCTGGTATTGGTAGGCGATGAAGCACAAGGCAAAAACGATGAACAGCGAGAGGACGGACAAGAACAATTTCCTGCTGAACGATATGCGTCGCCTGTTCCTATTTCCTTTCTTATTATTAATATTATTCGGCTTCAAAACAATATCCATATCCTAAACGGGTTACAATACATTTGCCATACGCGCCGATTTTCTTGCGCAGGCGGGTTATGTTCACGTCGATGGTGCGGTCCAGCACGTAGACTTCGTCGCTCCAGATGCGGTGCAGAATGTCTTCGCGCGAGAAGACGCGCCCTTTGTTTTGCAAGAGGAGGAGCAAGATTTCGAACTCCTTCTTGGTCAGCGCCACTTCTTCGCCGTCGATGCTCACCTTCTTCTTCACGATGTTCAGCACCAATGTCCTGTACGTCAGTTGTTCGGGCAGGTCTATTTTGGATTCCTCCTGCTTCGTCCGGCGCAATACGGCTTTGACGCGGGCCGTGACTTCGCGCAGGGAGAAGGGCTTCGAGATGTAATCGTCCGCCCCCAGGTTGAAGCCCGTGATGGTGTCGTTTTCCGTGTCCTTGGCCGTGATGAAGATGATGGGGATGCCGGCCGTCTTGCGGTCTTTTTTCAGCATGCTGGCCATCTTGAAACCGGATATTTCGCCCATCATGACGTCCAGCAACAAGAGGTCGTAGCTGCTGATGTCCATTTTCAAAGCCTCTTCGGCCGAGTTGGCTGTGTCTATTTCGTATCCTTCATTCTCTAAATTGAACTTCAGGATTTCGCACAAGTCTTCTTCGTCGTCCACGACCAATATTCGATAATTGCTCATAACTTTTGTCTAATTAGTTCGTTCATATTTGCTCAAGAACGGCCTACAAAGATAGGCTTTATTTCTTTTGCACGGCAAAAGTGCGGCAGTTTTGTTACGTGGAGATGAAACACAGGTTACATTTTTATTACAATCCCAAGGAGACAAAGCGGATATTGCCGCCCTATCCTTTTCAATGGAGATAGTTCCAATACGGATGGAACCGAGTTCCAATACGGATGGAACCGAGTTCCAATACGGATGGAACCGAGTTCCAGTACGGATGGAACCGAGTTCCAGTACGGATGGAACCAAGTCACACTACGGATGTTACATCTTCACGCCGCCGTTGTGAAACCTCTTATGCCGTATCCGTCCTGGACGGCAAACAGTCCTTTTTACCCACTAACCTGTGTCGTGTTGCTTGGTATCTTACTTTTTTGTACTATCTTTGTTCCCCAAACATGTGTCATCCTAATATTTTAGATATATGAAGCGATATTTACTGACCGTTGCCCTTGCGGCTTCGTTGCTGGCTGCCCGTGCCGACGAGGGCATGTGGATGCTGACCGACCTGAAGGCGCAAAATGCCGCCGCCATGCAAGAATTGGGCTTGCTGATTCCCGTTGAATCTGTTTATAACCCCGACAGCCTCTCGCTGAAGGATGCCGTCGTGCAATTTGGAGGCGGATGCACGGGCGAAGTCATCTCCAGCCAGGGCCTCGTGCTGACCAACCACCACTGCGGATACCAGTATATCCAGCAGCACAGCACGGTGGAGCATGATTACCTGACCGATGGCTTCGTGGCACGTACCCATGCCGATGAATTGCCGTGCAAGGGGTTGAGCGTCACCTTTATCGACCGTATCCTGGACGTCACTTCCTACGTGCAAGAGCAGCTCCAAACCGATCCCGACCCGCAAGGCGTCAACTACTTGTCGCCCAAGTATCTTGGCGAGGTGGCCCAACGTTTTGCCAAGAAAGAGAAACTCGACTTGGGGCGCGGCTATGCCTTGGAGTTGAAGCCCTTCTACGGCGGAAACAAGTATTACCTTTTTATTAAGAAAATCTATCGCGACATCCGCATGGTGCTGGCTCCCCCCTCCAGCATCGGCAAGTTTGGCGCGGATACGGACAACTGGATGTGGCCCCGGCATACGGGCGACTTCAGCCTTTTCCGCATCTATGCCACGCCCACCGGCGAGCCGGCCGAATATTCTGCCGTCAACATGCCCTTGCGGGTGAAGAAGCACTTGCGCATCAGTTTGGACGGATATTCGGAGGGGGATTTCGCCTTTGTCATGGGATTCCCCGGCACCACGTGGCGTTATATGATTAGCGACGAGGTGAAGGAGCGGATGGAGACGACCAACTTCATGCGGCACCACGTCCGCGATGCCCGCCAACGCCTGCTGATGAAGGAGATGCAGGCCGACGACGCCATCCGCATCCACTATGCCGCCGTCTATGCCAAAAGCGCCAATTATTGGAAGAACGCTTTGGGCATGAACGAAGGCCTTGTCAGCCTCGACGTGTTCGACGCGAAGCGCAACCAAGAGCAAGAGTTGCTGCAATGGGAAGCCTCGCGGGGCGACACGGCTTGCGCCTCGGCTTACCGCACGATAGAGGGCATCGTCGCCCACCGGCGTCCTTTCCTTTACCATCAGCAAGCCATCCAGGAAGCGTTGGTCACGGGCATGGACTTTATGCGTATCCCCTCGACCGACGACTTGGCCAATGCCTTGGAAGAGAAGAGCGAGAAACGCATCCGTCGGGCTACGGACGACCTGAAGCAAGCGGCCGGCCGTTATTTCGAAAGCGTCCCCTTCCCCGACGTGGAGCGCGGCGTGGCCAAAGAGATGATGCGGGTGTATATGCGTTACATCCCTGCCGGGCAACGTATCGGCATTTTCCGGGAGATAGACAAACATTTCAAAGGCGATACGGATGCCTTTATCGATGCTTGTTTCAGCCAATCCATCTTTGGAAGCCGGGCAAACTTCGACAAATTCATGGCCCGCCCCTCGCTCCGTGCGTTGCAGTCGGATTGGATGGTGAAGTTCAAATCGTCCATCAACGAAGGCTTGCGCCAGACGGCCCTCGCCATGCAGGATGCCAACCGCGATTACAACCGTGCCCACCAGATTTGGGTGAAAGGCATGACGGACATGCGCCTGGCCCAAGGCCGTCCTGTCTATCCCGATGCCAATCTGACGTTGCGCTTCACTTATGGGCAGATATTGCCGTATAGCCCGCAGGACGGAGTGACATATAAGTATTATACCACGCTGCGGGGCGTCATGCAGAAGGAAGACTCCACGAACTATGAGTTCATCGTGCCCGACAAGCTGAAGCAACTCTACCACGCGAAGGACTTTGGCCGTTATGCCTTGCCTGATGGCGAGATGCCCGTCTGCTTCATTGTCAATACCGACCAGACCGGCGGCAACAGCGGGAGTCCCGTCTTCAACGCCCGGGGCGAGTTGATAGGTACGGGCTTTGACCGCAATTACGAAGGCCTGACGGGCGACATCGCTTTCCATCCCGTTTTGCAACGGGCCTTGTGCGTGGACATCCGCTATACCTTGTTTGTTATTGAGAAGTATGCGGATGCCCGGCACATTATCGACGAGTTGGACATCGAATGCGAGTGACCCCATAAAAGAACAACCGATAATTTTAGCATATAGATGATTATGAGACAGAGTTTATTTCTATTCGCGTTTCTTTTTTCTGCCCTGTCGCTTTCCGCGCAAGACGTGGTGGTGATGGACAAACAGATGTTCCTGGACAAGGTGTGCGACTACACCCAGTCGGAGGATTGGCAATACAAAGGCGAGTTGCCGGCCATCATCGACCTTTATGCCGATTGGTGCGGGCCTTGCAAGCGCACGGCTCCCATCATGCAGGAGTTGGCCAAGGAATACGCCGGGAAGATTGTCATTTATAAGGTGAACGTGGACAAAGAACAGGAACTGGCCGCTTTGTTCAATGCCAGCAGCATCCCCCTTTTCGTCCTTATCCCCAAGGAAGGCTTGCCGCAAGTGATTCGCGGGGCAGCCGGAAAGGATGTCTTCAAGAAAGCCATCGACGAGTTCCTGCTGAAGTGAAGCCTGCGCTTTCTTGTTCTTTTATAAAGCCTGCCGGGGGCACGCATCGATAGGGACATCCTGCCATGTGCCCCCGTGCAATTCGGCTACGGTGGTGAATCCGGCATGTGTCAGTGCCTGTAACGCTTCGAGCCGTCCGTAGTTGATACGTTCGGGATAGTGGGCATCGCTATTCACCACGACCCGGGCTTTCAGGGAGTGCAAGTAGGGGAAGTAGCGGATGTCAGGATAGAATACGCCCAGTTCGTAGAAGGCTTTGGTATTTATTTCAATCAAGTATCCTCTTTCTACCGCTTCAGCCAAGTGTGTGTGCACCAAGCGGGTGTACCAATCTTCTTCGGTCACGTGCGGACAGTAGCGTTCGGCATTGTGGTGCATCTTGTCGGCATGGCCCAAGATGTCGAACCCGCCCAACTCCAGCATCCGGTTGGCCCGTTCGTAGTATTGGTACACGGCTTGTTCGAGGTTTCCATGGAAGTGCTTTTGTATCATTTGCGCATAACGGTCGGCGGACAGGTCGGCATCCACTACTTCGCCTTGCTCGTTTCGCAACAGGTGGATGGAGCCGATGCGATAGTCCAGCGGCAAGTCTTGGAAGCGGGCCGAGGCAGGATGGCTCTCTTCGTTCAAGTAGTCTATCTCCAGGCCGATGCACAACTCCACGCGTCCGGCATATTGCTCTTTCAGGCGGCGGAACTCGCTCAGGTAGTCGTCCATGCGGTCCCATTCCATGGTCCAGGCCGTGGGGAAGGGTAACGGCGCATGAGAGGAGTAGCCGTAGGCACTGAATCTCTTGGCGGCGGCAAAGCGGGCAAAGGCGGCCATATCTGCCCGTCCGTCGCAATACAGGCAATGGCTGTGATAGTTTGTCAGATTCATGATTCTTCTATTTCGCTTAGTTCCAGCCAGCGGAGCGTCTTGGCATCCAGTTCTTCGGTCAGTTGGGGCAGTCGTTTGGACTTTTCCGTCAGTTCGGCCACGGAGAGGGTTCCGCTGCACAAGGCGTCTTCCAGCGTTTTCTTTTCTTCTTCCAGCGCTGCGATGTCCAACTCCAGTTGTTCCAATTCCTTGCGTTCTTTGTAGGTCAGGCGGCGTTTCCCTTCCGGTCGTTGGCGTTGGGGGGAGGCTGGTTGGGGTTTGGCGTTTTTCTTTTCTTGTTGTTTCTCCAGTTGGGCGCGGGCTTCCTTCCATTCGCGGTATTGGGTGTAGTTGCCGGGGAAGTCGCGGATGTCTCCTTGTCCGTTGAAGACGAGCAGGTGGTCCACTACTTTGTCCATGAAGTAGCGGTCGTGGCTGACCACGATGAGGCATCCCTTGAAGTTGCGCAGATATTCTTCCAACACGTTCAGGGTCACGATGTCCAAGTCGTTGGTAGGTTCGTCCAGCACCAAGAAGTTGGGGTTGCGCATCAGCACGGTGCAGAGATAGAGCCTCCGGCGTTCGCCCCCGCTCAGTTTGTAGACGTAGTTGTGTTGCGTTTCGGGAGTGAAGAGGAAGTGTTGGAGGAATTGCGAGGCGGTGAGCCGCTTCCCGTTTCCCAGTTCGATGACTTCGGCCAGGTCCTGCACCACGTCTATCACCTTCATCTGTTCGTTGAATTGCAAGCCTTCTTGCGAGTAGTAGCCGAAGCGGACGGTCTCGCCAATGTCCAGCGTGCCGCTGTCGGGTTTCACCTGTCCCATCAGGATTTTGATGAAAGTGGACTTGCCCGTCCCGTTGTTGCCGATGATGCCCATCTTCTCGTAGCGGGCAAAGATGTAGGAGAAGTCGTCCAGGATTTTCAAGTCGCCGAAGGATTTGTACAGATGGTCGGCTTCGAATATCTTGTTGCCGATGTAGGAAGCCTTCATGTCCAGCTTCACTTCGGCGTTATAAGTGCGTTGTTTGGCCACCTTCTCCAGGTCGTAGAAGGCTTCTTCGCGGTAGCGGGCTTTGTGTCCTCGTGCCTGGGGCATGCGGCGCATCCACTCCAGTTCGGTGCGGTAGAGGTTATTGGCCCGCTCTATTTCCGCGTTCTTGGCATCCAGGCGTTCTTGCCGTTTCTCCAAGTAATAGCTATAGTTGCCTTTGTAGTGGTAGAGCGTGCGGTTGTCTATCTCGATGATTTCCGAGCAGACGCGGTCCAAGAAGTAGCGGTCGTGCGTCACCATCAGCAGAGTAAGGTTAGTGCGGCGCAAGTATTCTTCCAGCCACTCCGTCATGTCCAAGTCTAGATGGTTGGTCGGTTCGTCCAAAATCAACAAGTCGGGTTCGGTGATGAGGGTGTTGGCCAAGGCTACGCGCTTCAGTTGCCCTCCGGACAGATGCTCCACCCGTTGGCCGAAGTCCCTGATTTTGAGTTGCGACAATATCTGTTTGGCTTTTTGCTCATACTCCCAAGCCTTCTCGTGCTCCATCCGCGCCAGGATTTCATCCAAGCCGGGATGCCCCTCGGTCTCCATGCAACGCTCGTATTTTTTAATGAGGTCCACGGTGGCGTTGCCGTGATGGAAGCAGGCTTCGAGCACGGTCAGTCCTTCGGGATAGCGCGGGTCTTGCTCCAGATAGCCCACGCGGAGGTCGCGGCGGAAGGAGATGGCGCCGTGGTCATACCCCTCCTTGCCGGCCAGGATATGGAGCAAGGTGGACTTGCCGCTTCCGTTCTTGGCTATCAGTCCCACGCGCTGCCCCTCGGCCAAGCCGAAAGATATGTTTTCAAACAAGACCAAATCGCCGAATGACTTGGTCAGATTCTCTACTTGCAGTATCGGATTCATGTTGCAATGAATGTGTCTAAGTATATGGAGAATAAGGAATATAGTCCGCTGGAGAAACGCTCTATCCGTTGGGAAAAACTGCCCGTCCCATATCCTTTTATAATTCGTTCAATGCTTCTTCGTACGTGGCGGGCAAGTCGCATTTCTCTCCTTTCTTCACCTTGCTCCACGCCAGTTTCATCGGGTCGATGCATTTGCCCGTGGGGGGATAGAACAGGACAGGGGCTTCTCGGTTTCCGTCGACCAAGGTGCGCCATTCCAATGCCTCCACTTCGTTGACCAAGATGACGCAGAGCGTCAATCCCAGGTTTAGCCATGCTTCCCGCTTCTTCGGGTTGAACGTGCCTTTGTCCACCAATTCCTGCATGGAGGCGATGTCTTCTTCCTGGCCTTGGAAATCCTTCTTCAGCAGGTCCTTGACTTTCCGGCTCACCCAGTCGTAGGCTTCGTCTATCTGGTAAATCTCCGAGAGGCGCACGGGTATCGTTTCCGCCGGATATTTCGCTCCTTCTTGCCGTATTTCCAGCGAGGCGATGACTTCTTGGGCTTCCTCCGTCGCCCCGCCCCGTTGCACCGTGAACGAGCATTCGAAGGCTACGTCGCCAATGCCTGTCACCCAAAAATGGGTGGTATAGGCCGCCCCGTCTTCTTCGAAGTCCTCGCAGCTATAGGCGCAATCCAGCTTTCCTATCGCCAAGGGGCGGGCTTGGGCATTTTGCATGAGTTCTTGGCGGATGCACTCTTGCCCGTAAGCGGCGTTCCCGCGATAGGCCGAGATGCGGAAATTGCCCGTCCATTCTTCGGGATTGTAGAAGAGGAAAGACTCTGCTTCGTCTTCAAACTCATTCCACGAAGCAGGATACAGCATGGAGAACCATGCCCCAGGCGCTATGAATTTCTTGTACGATTTCATCATAAGTTATACATCCGGAATAGTATACAATTGTTCAAGTTTATCTTTTCCTATATATTTGTAGTTACAAAATAGCAAAAAAGAGGAGAACCGTTGCCGATTTTCCTCTTTTCTTGCGGGTGGCAGATGGGACTCGAACCCACGACATTCAGAACCACAATCTGACGCTCTAACCAACTGAACTACAGCCACCATGTTAGTGCATTTCTCAAATGCGGTGCAAAGATAGAGGTTATTTTTGAATTGGCAAAGGATTGATGGACTTTTTTTGCAGAAAACGCATTTTTCTTTGATTTTACTCGTTTCTCTATGCCGGAGCGGAGGGATAAGTAGAAAAAAGAAGGAGGTGCATCGATGGTAAATGCACCTCCTCAGATGGGGTCGTATCTCTTATTTATAGATGGCTTTTTTACCTGCCAGCAGGGTATTTTTCATCAATGACACGATGGTCATCGGACCTACGCCGCCGGGCACCGGGGTGATGTAGGAGCACTTGGGGGCTACTTCGTCGAACTTGACGTCTCCAGTCAATTTGAAGCCGGATTTCTTGGTGGCATCGGGCACGCGGGTGGTGCCTACGTCGATGATAACGGCGCCTTCCTTCACCATGTCGGCCTTCACGAAGTTTGGCTGACCCATGGCGGCGATGATGATGTCCGCCTCCTGGCATTCCTTCACCAGGTCGCGGCT
>CALUOW010000075.1 GCA_944322365.1 uncultured Bacteroides sp. | reverse complement strand
GATTTATGCTGTTATTTCCACATCGTTTCCTTCCGGATCGGCAACGGCACTTTCATAACAGCCGTCACCCGTTATTCTCGGCTCGCTCAATATCGTATAACCGTCCGAGAAATGCACATTTTAATGCCGCTTAAAGTATAACATTATACCTTTGCGGATATTTTTTAGAAAAGTTTGTGCGTATGGAGGCTGTTCGCTTACTTACAGTAAATGTTCTTAAGAACGCCTAGAATCAATCTTTTATTTTAAAACTTAAATTATGTAACATGGAAACTAGAAGAAGAACGACGAGCCGGCATGGGACATGGGCCAAGACATTCCTGCTGAGTGTGCTCATGCTATGCGCCGCCAATGCCTTCGGGCAAAAGCAGCGGGTCACCCTGACTAACATGGGGAAAAAGAGCATCACGTTAAAGGAGGCTTTTGCCCAAATTGAGAAACAGACCGACTTGTCCGTGGACTATGCAAAGTCCCACATCGACGACGGCCGGAAGTTGTCCACCCTCCCGAAGTCCGGCGAATTGGAAGACGTGATGAATGCCTTGCTCGAAGGCACCGGTTGCGAATGTATTTACCGGGAAGGACATGTCATCATCCGTCCGATGGCTACCCCCAACCAAGAAAAGGGAGCAGGTGAAAAAGTGCAAGGCATCGTGAAGGATGAAAGCGGCTTTCCCGTCATCGGCGCGAGCGTCCGGGTGAAGGGCACCACCAACGGCAGCCTCACGGGGATGGACGGAGACTTCCACTTGGCCGACGTGAAGCACGGCGACATTCTCGAAGTGTCTTTTGTGGGCTATCACACCCAAAGCATCGCTTGGAAAGGACAACCCCTGGACATCGTCTTGAAGGAAGACGTGGCGATGCTGGATGAAGTGGTGGTGGTAGGCTATGGCACGCAAAAGAAAGTGAATCTGACAGGAGCAGTCTCCACGGTCAATCAAAAGACGCTGGAAAGCCGCCCCGTGACCAAAATCACCCAAGCGTTGCAAGGCACCGTGGCCAACCTGAACATTTCGTCGAGCAACGGTGGAGCGCCGGGAGCCACACAAGACATCAACATCCGTGGATATAGCGGGTTGGGGACAACCAGTTCGCCGCTGATTGTCATCGACGGCATACAAGGCGGAAGCCTGAACTACCTGGATCCGGACGACGTGGAAAGCATCAGTGTCCTGAAAGATGCTGCCTCTGCCTCCATCTATGGTTCAAGCGCTCCATTCGGCGCCATCCTCATCACCACCAAACGGGGAGCGAAGAACACGAAAGCGCGCATCACTTACAGCAACAGCTTCCGCTTTGCCCAACCCATCAACCTGCCTAAGATGGCAAACTCGCTGGACTTCGCCACCATCTACAACGAGGCGGCCGACAACGCCGGTGTGACTCGCCCCTTCACGGACGAGAACCTGCAACGCATCAAAGACTACCAGGCCGGTCTGTTGACGGACGAAACCATCGCCAACCCGACGAGAGACGAATGGTACACTTGGACGGGGCACGCCAACAACGACTGGTTCGACATCTTCTTCAAGGACGTGTCTTTCAGCCAACAGCATAATATCGGTGTGTCCGGCGGAACTGAAAAGACCAACTATTATGTAGGCGCCGGATATAACCAAACGGGTGGCCTTTATGAATTCGGCGATGATGTGTACAAACGCTACAATGTGCGCGCCAACCTATCCACCGAAATTACCAAATGGTTGAACTTCAGTTTGCGGTCCACATTTTCGCGCGCCTCGTCGGACACTCCGGACACCTATAGCGGAAAGACGGGCGGCAACTACATGCACCAGATATCCAGGAAATGGCCGACCGCCGCTGTCCGCAACCCGAACGGGGAATACTCTTATCCGAGCGACATACGCCTGATGACAGAAGGCGGACGTTCCAAAGGAGAATCGGACAACGTGATCCTGACCGGCGAATTTGTCATCAAGCCTCTTCCGGGCTGGGACATCACGGCCAATTACACCTACGATGGCTTGTACTACAATGGTTCGGGACACGTCAAGACCTTGTATGTGACCAATCCGAGCGGCGCCACCATGCTGTATTCCGGTACTTCGCCCAACAGTTTCTCGCGCACCTCCCGAAAGACGCAACGGCATGTCATCAACGCCTTCACTTCGTATGAGAAAAGCGTCGGCAAGCATTACTTCAAAGTGATGGTTGGATTTATGCAGGAACTGTACGACTACCTCCAGCAATATTCTTCGAACAATAACCTCTATTCGGACGACCTTCCTTCGCTCACGTTGACCTATGGAAGCAGTCCGTCGACCAGCGACGATGCTTACCAATTGGCCACCAGAGCCGGATTCGGACGCATCAACTACAATTACAAGGAGAAATACCTGTTGGAGTTCAATGCACGTTACGACGGGACTTCGCGCTTCCTCCTGGACGAGCGTTTCAAATTCTTCCCCGGCGTATCCGCAGGATGGATTGTCTCCAAGGAGAAGTTTTGGGAACCAATTACAGACATCGTCAATCACACGAAATTCAGGGTGTCGTATGCGGTGTTGGGCGATCAAAGTGCCATGGGCTACTATCCGTTCTATCCCTCCATGGGAACCACTGCCCCCACCGGCAGCAACTGGATTTTTGCCGACGGACGCGAGGCTTATGTGACCAATCCCGGATTGGTGAACTCTGACCTGACCTGGATATCGACGGCTACGCTGAACTTCGGCGTGGACTTGGCTTTCTTCCGCAACCGTTTGAACGCTTCGTTCGACTGGTACAAGCGTACCGGCAAGAACTACGTGGGGCCTTCCAAAAAACTGCCCGCCATATTGGGTACCACCCTGCCTAACACCAACGATTCGGAAATACAGACTACCGGATGGGAAGTAACCATAGGCTGGAGAGACCAGATCCGCGACTTTAACTACAACGTGAACTTTGTCTTGAGCGATTACACCGGCAAAGTGACTAAATATACCAACCCCACCGGGCTGCACACCACTTGGTATGAAGGCAAGAAAATGGGCGAGTTGTGGGGATACGAAACCTACGGCCTTTTCCAGAGTGAAGAAGAAATCGCTTCCGCTCCCTCGCAGAGCAAGATTGCTGCCAACTGGTATCCCGGCGACGTGCGGTATGTGGATTTGAACGGGGACGGGGTCATCGACTGGGGAGACAACACCCTGGCCAATCCCGGCGACAAAAAGATTATCGGCAACACGACTCCCCGCTATCAATTCGGCCTGAATCTGCAAGGCGATTATAAAGGATGGGACTTCGGCCTGTTCTTCCAAGGCGTAGGCAAACGTGATGCTTGGCTCAGTTCGAACATCTTTTGGGGATTAATTGACGGGCAATGGCAAAGTTGCGTACTGACTCCCCATCTGGACCGATGGACGGAAGACAACCCCAATGGTTACTTCCCCCGTTACTATCTCAACAGCAGCGGCAGCAAGAATATGCAGACACAAACCGGCTACTTGCAAAACGCGGCCTATATCCGCCTGAAGAATTTGCAAATCGGTTACTCCATTCCCCAGAAGCTGCTGAACAAGATCGATATTGAACGGCTCCGCGTATTTGTGAGCGTGGACAACCTGGCCACTATCAGCAGCATGCCTGAATCCATCGACCCGGAATTCTCCGCAACCGACGGCAAAGTATATCCGTTGCAGCGTACCTGGTCCATAGGTTTGAACCTTACCCTCTAAAACATATTATTGAAATAGTAAATTTACAGGAATATGAAAAAGATATTGAGAATCTCATTGATAAGCATTTTGGCGACAGCCTCCCTGTCCTCCTGCAACGACAGTTTCATGGACAGAGCGCCTATCGTCAACATCAGCGACGGCAATTTCTGGCACTCCGTCAATGACTTGCAGCTATTTGTCAACAACTTCTATAACAATACATCCTTGTTGCCCAATTACAGCAGTTATGGCACCATCGGCCCGTACGGCTTGGATGCAGACAACGGAAGCGACACGCAAATTGCTCCTGATTATGACACCTATCTGAACGGTGAAGGCACCGTGCCGGCTTCCGGTGGAGGATGGAGTTCATCAGATTGGTCCCTGCTGCGCCGTATGAACTATTTCCTTGAGAACTACCAACGGGTGGATGCCGAGTGGGACGTGGTGAAGCAATACGTGGGAGAAGTTTATTTCTTCCGTACCCTGTTTTACTATAACAAATTGCGCAGTTTCGGAGACCTGCCTTGGATTCCCACCATGCTGAGCGATGGTTCCGAGGAATTGTACGGTGGCAGATTGTCCCGCAACATCATTGTGGACTCCATGATGGTGGACATGGACAAGGCCGTGGAATATCTTCCGGCCAGAGGCAGTTATACCGGCCGGCTGACCAAAGAAACGGCCATGCTGTTCCAGGCCCGTGTCGCACTCTATGAAGGCACTTGGGAAAAATATCACGGCCTGAAGAACACGCCCTTCCGGGTAGAAGGCTCGGACGGCAGCAAATTTATCCAAAAGGCTGCCGACGTGACCGACGCCCTGATGGAACTGGCCGAGAGTAGCGGTACCACAGGCTTGGTGGATGGGACAAACGGCGGATACAACGCCTTGTTCGGGCAGCGCGATTATAGCAACAACCAGGAGGTCTTGTTCTGGAGGAAGTATTCCGAAGAAGACAACCAGACCACACACTGGGGCGGCTATTATTATGGCACCGGACGCGGCCTGACCAAAAGCCTGATAGACTCCTACCTCTGCATCGACGGGCAACCCATTAGTGTATCAAGCCTTTATCAAGGAGACCATAGCTTGCAGGATGTGGTGGCCAACCGTGATCCGAGATTGAACCAGACTATTTTCGTGGACGATGGCCAACATATCTTTTTTGAAGATGACATGAGCACTTTCACCGTACCGGCATTTGACGGCGTAACGGCCAACAGTTGCCCGACCGGTTACCAACTGTACAAAGGGTTCAATCACGATTATACGGAATGCATCAACGGCAGATGCCTGATAGGAACCATCTATTTCCGTTATGCCGAGGCCTTGCTGATTAATGCCGAAGCCAAAGCGGAACTGGGAATCATTACACAAGCAGACATCGACCGGACCATCAACGCATTGCGCCGCAGAGTCGGCATGACCGAAGGACTGCTGGACATGAACCATATCGTGACAGATCCCAACTGGGAATTCAAGTCCATCTCGCCGTTGTTGAACGAGATTCGCCGCGAACGGAAAGTGGAGCTGGCTTGCGAAGGTTTCCGCACGGATGACATCTACCGTTGGGCAGCCGCCGACGAACTGTTGGTTGGCAAGAAACCCCAAGGAGCCTATAAGGAACAATGGAGAGACTATCCGGGTGCTACGGATGCTTTTGTAGAAGCATGGGAAATATTGGCGACGGATGCCGATGGCTACATTGACCCCTATGCCGCATTCCCGGCCATGGACAACGGATATCAGTTCAATGTGGATCGCGACTATCTGTCTCCGCTTCCCACAGAAGAGTTGACGATTAACCCGGCTCTCGGACAGAATCCCGGATGGTAAGCAAAGTTTGAAGGATAACATAATTAGGTTTTTAACGGGCGATGCCCCGCAATTGAAAATTGGAAATGGCAGAAAGAATGCGCGGTCAATGGAAAACGGATGCAGTATTTCTGTTCATTTTCAATTTCCAATTGTGTGTTCGGCACGCATCAATGAACATTTGATTTTATGCACTTATGCAACTCTCTAAATAACGTGAGTTCGATATAAGGGGAAGAAGGACAGAAAACTTCGGACTCCATATGGAAAACTTCGTCGCATGCAGGACAATTCTCTATCTTTAGGCTAAAGATGTAGAAATCCAAGCTAAAGATGTGTATCTTTAGCCTAAAGATGCACATCTCCAGGCTGAAGATAGAGTCCTCTCCGTGGAGTTTCCGGTTTTTCCCGCCGGTTTTCCGAGTTTTCTTTTCGTCTATCGAAATTTTTCCCTGTTCGTTTTATAACGGACTCACGTCGAATAGGAGAAAGCGCAGGAAGTAATAATTGTTTTATTTAAAGTAACAGCACGACACATTCAAATATAAATATCATTGTTATGAAAAAAAATGTTTTATGTTCAATTTGCATCCTGTTCATAGGATTAAGTCTTTTCTCTTGTGTGGAGAAGAAAGTAGAACCTGTACGTTTTGCCATCGTTTCGGATTTGCATGCGCCGGACATCCCGGACGGCTTGCAACGTATAGAGACGGTAGTAGAGGCTGCCAACCGCGAGAAGGTGGATTTCCTGATACAACTGGGCGATTTCATCCGCTTCGACAGTACGGACACCCCCTACCGGGAAGTGTGGGACGGATACAAGGGCGAAAAGTACCATGTGTTGGGCAACCATGATTTGGACAAATATACCAAAGAAGAATATGTAGCCCATCTCAACATGCCGGGTCGTTATTATTCGTTTGACAAGGGCGATTTCCATTTTATCGTTTTGGACGGAAACAATGTGTTCAACGGCAAGGAATACATACCTTACGGTCGGGCCAACTATTATGTCGATGCCAAGATGCGCGCGTTCATGGATCCCGAACAGATGGAATGGCTGAAAAAAGACCTTGCCGCGACTGACAAGCGGTGCATCCTCTTCTCCCATCAAAGCATCGACACGTTCATGAACAACGGCAGCGAGGTACGCAAGATTTTGGAAGACGAAAACAAGCGATGCGGATTCAAGAAGGTGGCGTTGGCCTTCAGCGGTCATAATCACAGCAATTATACCAAAGTGATAAACGGCATCACGTATATACAAATCAACAGTGCCTCTTACGTGTGGATAGAACAGCCGTCCATGACAGAAAAACACTATCCCAAAGAAATCAACGACCGCTACTCGCTGCTCAGCCGGTCCATCACATACGACAAGGCTTTGTATGGCATCGTGACCCTGACGGGCGAGGGGATGGAAATGAAGGGCACGAAAGGGAACTTTATGCCGCCTATGCCGCAAGAAATCGGACTGGGCGATTCCATTGACGTCTTCCCGCTGGTTTCCAGCATTGAGGATGTGAAAGTGAAATTCGAAGACTAAGTCACGGGTGCGACACCGTTACAGTACGGATGCAACGCCCATGCGCTTGAACAGTGAACCCTTGCGGATATTTATTTGTTGAAAAATCAAGCAGACCCTCCAATTGGAGAAAAAGGAAATATTTACAGAAATTCAATATCTCATTATGAAAAGATTTTGTATACTCTTTTTGTGCGGCATGGCAGCCCTTTCCGCTTTTGCTGCACCTTATAAAGGAAAAGTATTCATAGACTCCAACGGCAATGGCACGTTCGACAAAGGCGAGAAGACCCTGAAGGGAGTCATGGTGTCCGACGGACGTAATGTGGTAAAGACATTAGGCAACGGGACGTATGAGCTGCCCGGACACGAGCGGGAACGCTTCCTTTTCGTCACAATTCCCAGCGGTTACAAAACCGCATGCCATTATCACGCCATCGAGAAAGAGCGTGCCGACGGCTATGATTTTGCCCTTCGTCCCTACAATGCGCATATAGGCCGGGGTGGAGCACACCATTTCGTACAAATCACGGACACGGAAATATCCACCGCTACCGGACAGGAAAAGTGGGTGGCGGATGTGCGTTCGTATGCCTTGAACGAGCAAGCCGCCTTCATCATCCACACGGGAGACATCTGTTACGAGAAGGGGTTGAAAGCCCACAAACCTATGATGAATACAATGAACATGGATCTTCCTGTGTATTATTGCATCGGCAATCATGATTTGGTAAAGGGCAAGTACGGCGAAGAAGTTTTTGAAAGCATCTATGGTCCCGTCTATTATTCATTCGACGTGGGCAACGTGCATTACATCGTCACCCCCATGTGGGGAGGCGATTACCGGCCGGGGTATACCAAAGAAGATATTTATCACTGGCTGCTGAACGACTTGGCGCAGATTCCCCAAGGAAAACCGATAGTCATATTCAATCATGACTCTTGGACCAATGAGGACAGACACGTATTCAATGCAGGAAAGGACATGACCATCGACCTGGACGCCCACAACCTGAAGGCTTGGATATACGGGCACTTGCACATCAACCATATCAACCGCCATGGAAAAGTCTTGTCTATATGTACATCCACCCCGGCACGGGGAGGCATAGACCATGCAACGTCGGCTTTCCGTTCCTTGCGTGTGGACGCCGACGGCAATCTGACTTCCGACCTGCGATATACTTATATGGACAAACTGGTGGAGAATGCTTCCATACAAAACGAACAGGCTCCCGTGACTGCTGAAGGCGAAGTAGTGCTTTCCATCAACGCCTACCACACGGTGTCGAAAACCAATGCCGTGACCTGCACGTTCTGGGCAGAAGGCAAGATGATACGGCCGGAAGTCAAGTTGAAGCAACGGACCGATTTCAATTGGTTTGCCACGGCCAAACTCCCTGCCGCTTACGAGGGGAAAACGGTAACATTGGAGACCAAGGTCATCTTCGCTGACGGAGAAACGGCTGTGCGCGAATCTTTCTTTACCTATTCTTCTCGGCCTTTGGCTGGGGAAACCGATGACGATTGGAGCAACTTGGGCGGAAACGCGCAACACACCTGCATCAGCTCTGACACGCTTTCCCAACCTTTCTCCTTGGCATGGACGGCCAACCTGGGTTCCAACATCTACATGGCCTCTCCAGTGGTGGAGGGAAACACCATATTGGCAGCATCCACGGATGAGAACGCCGAAGGCAAGGCTGCTATCGTGGCCCTGGATGCCCGGAACGGGAATATACGCTGGAAATATCCGGTACGCGCATCGGTCAAGAACAGCATCGCCGTTGCGCAAGGGCTAGTTTTTGCGCAGGACGTTTACGGCTATCTGTATGCGCTGGACATCCGCACGGGCAAGCTGGCTTGGGAAAAGAAACTGAATGTGAACCGCCTGCCCGGATTGAATGACGGATTGGTAGCTTCTGCAGACAAGGTGTTCGCTGGTTCCGGAAAAGGACTGTGCGCCCTGGATGCACGTACCGGCAGGCAACTTTGGCAAAACAAGGAATGGTCGCAGGGTGAAGGCACGACAGCCACGCTTTCGCTAAGCCCGGACGAAACAGTCTTGATAGGCGGAGTGCAATGGAGCGCCATGTATGCCAACGATGCCCATACCGGCAAATTGCTGTGGAGCAAGAGTGAAGACGGCATACGCAACCGCGCCTCTTCGCCTGCCATGTATGACGGTGCCATGTACTTCCTTTCGGACCACTCTCTCTTCATCCTCTCGGAAAAGACAGGTAGCATTTTGGCAAGAAAAGAACTCCCTTATTCCGTTGATGTTACTTCTACTCCTGTGGTTACGAAAGAAGAAATCATCTTCGGAACAGCCAGAGACGGGCTGGTTGCGCTGGACCGTGAAACACTGGAGGAGAAATGGAAACTACGCACAGAAAAAGCCCTGATATATACAGCTCCTTATGTCAATGAAGAGGCCGCCCAAATTGAATGCAGCCCGATTCTTGCAGGAGATATAGTCATTGTGGGAGCCTCGGACGGGGTGTTCTACGCTGTTGACCGTAAGAAGGGTACACTGTTGTGGAGACATAGGACGGGCGCCCCCATTCTGACCACCGTAGCCGTTTCCGGCAATATGTTCTTCGGCGCGGACTATGCCGGCAACGTGTACGCTTTCAAGGCAAGCAATGAATAAACCTTTTAAATTAGGAAACAGCTTATGCAGAAATTGATTACTATTTCGTGGTTGTTCTTCCTCTTATTATGGGTCGCGCCTGTCCAAGCAAAAACAATATGGTTCAATCCGCTGAATGACGAGCATTCGCATTACATCCAAAACCAAGCTTGGAACGAAGATGGAGGCGGCTATGGCCGCCTTCCCCTCAGAGCTAAAGGGAAGGTCAGAGAAGATGTGTGGAACTTGTCAAGACAGTCGGCAGGATTATCCATACGTTTCCTGACAGATTCAGAGAACATTCAAGTGCGCTATCAAGTGACAGGGGGATACAGTATGCCTCATATGCCGGCCACCGGCGTATCTGGAATAGACTTGTATGCCAAAGCGGGAGGAAAGTCGTTCATCTGCTACGGAAGCTATCTGTTTGCCGATACGATCCGCTATGCCTATACCATCGACAAGGATATTTCTTCCGCTCCCCAGAAGGAATATGAATTGTACCTGCCTCTTTACAACGAAGTGAAATGGTTGGAGATAGGCATTGAGGAAGGGAAAGAACTGACCTTTGTGCCGGCCAGGAAAGACCGTTGCGTCGTGGTTTATGGCACTTCCATCGCCCAGGGAGCTTGCGCTTCGCGTCCGGGCATGGCGTGGAGCAATATCGTCAGCCGGGAGTTGGACATACCCGTAGTTAATCTGGGTTTCTCAGGCAACGGCAGGTTGGAAGAAGAGGTCCTTGATTTCATCTGCGAGGTAGACGCCAAGGCGTATGTGATAGACTGCATGGCCAATCTGCAGGACAGGACGGCGGAAGAAGTGAAATCTCTTGCGTTGAAGGCCGTCAAACAAATCAGGCGAAAAAGCAACGCGCCGATCTTGTTGGTAGAGCACGCCGGCTACAGCAATGCCAAGACAAACTGGAAATGGGACAATGCCTGGCAAACGCCCAACAAAGGCCTGCGGGCTGCTTATGACGAACTGAGAAACAACGGTACAGAAGATTTGCATTATCTGTCGAACCAAGAAATCGGCTTGCATCCAGACTCTTGGGTCGATTACGTTCATCCATCCGACTACGGTATGATGCAGCAGGCGGAGGCTGTGGAGCGCAAGTTGGAAGCAATGGGTATTCTGTGAATAAAACCGGGGTACTCCTCAAGAAAGCCGAT
>CALUOW010000074.1 GCA_944322365.1 uncultured Bacteroides sp. | reverse complement strand
CCGAAGAAGCCGAAGCTGATGTTCCACAGCTTCCAGAAACTATGGTTGGGTATTTCTTTCATTGGTTTTGGTGTTGTCAAATAGGAATTTATAAGTTGACAAGGGGGACGAGTTAACGAGGCAACGAGGCCTGTTAGTAAACAGATTTACAAGTGATAAGCCCTGTCCTCGTAGTCTCGTTAACTTGTCTCCTCGTCAACTAAATTATCATTTACCGTCCGCTCTCGTCAATCATCTTTCGGATTTTGTCGTTGAAAGCGTCTTGTTTCATCAGCTCCTCCAGCGTGAGGTGCATGCGCCAACGCCAGTAATGGCGCGGGTTGGCGGGGATGTTGATGCGTTCGATGTCGATGTCGGGGTTGCGCAGCGTCTCGTCCATGGCCGTCCAGTCTTGCCACGTCAGGATGCAGAGCATGGAGGGGCTGTAGAGGTGTCGGCGCACCACGTCTTCGCAGAGCCATCCGGGCGCGTGCAGGGGCAGCTCTCCCCAATGCTTCAACTCGTTGTAGAAGAAGCGGGCGGAGAGGTTGCGGTCTTCCTCCCACCAGCCTCGGAAGGTGCTCATGTCGTGCGTGCCTATGGTGCACACCGAGCGGAAGGGGTAGCTCTCGACGTGCCCGAATTCGTCTTCCGGATGCTTGGGCATGCGTTGGATTTCGAGCGAGAGTATTTGCAGCTGATCCATCACCCAGGGCACGCAGTCGGGCACCATGCCCAGGTCTTCGCCGCACACCAGCATCGGGGTGCATTGCGTCAGGATAGGGAGTTTCTTCATGGCTTCGCGATACCAGAAGTCGTTGTGCCTGCGGTAGTAATAGTCGTTGTAGAGGCGGTTGAAGGCTTCCTTCTCCTGCTGGTTCAGGCGCAGGTAGACGTAGTCGTTTTGCACGGCGATGCGCGGGTGGTACATCTCCGGGTTGTCGCGGTCGGGGATGAAGAGCACGTCGCTGATCAAGGCGTAAAGGCCCTCTTTCAGGTTGACGGATTCGGGATCTTCGCGCCCGGCAAAATACGCCTCCACCTTGCGCTGGGTATCAAATTCGGGGCGCATTTCATAAATATCGTCGTGCAGGCGCCGCACGAAGGTGCCGCGCACTTCCTGTGCCCGTCCGCCGAACATCTGGTTCAGCATGAAGTCGTTGATGAAGGGGCGCGTCATGAACTCTTTCTGGAAGCGGAGTCCGTATCCTTGTATTTCGTCCACGCCCATGGGCAGGGAGGGCACGAATTGTCCCAAGAGGCCATGCACGGAGTGGGCAGGAATCTCCCAGATGCGGAAGAATCCCAGGATATGGTCGATGCGGTAGGCGGTGAAGTAGTCCGCCATCTTGCGGAATCGGCGTTGCCACCACTGGTAGCCGTCTTTCTCCATCACCTTCCAGTTGTAGGTGGGCAGTCCCCAGTTCTGTCCTTTGGTGGAGAAGGCGTCGGGGGGAGCGCCCGCTTGTCCGTTCATGTTGAAGTAATACGGCTCCACCCATGCCTCCACGCTCGTGCGGCTGATGCCGATGGGGATGTCTCCTTTGACGATGACGCCCCGCTGCCGTCCGTAGTTGCAGGCATCCAAGAGCTGGACGTGCAGCAAGTATTGCACGAAGCAATGGAAAGAGGTTTCGGCGTATGCCTCGTTGTCGGGCGAGCAGAGCTGTTCGGCCAGCTCCCGGCGGTAGAGGCTGAACTCTTTCCATTGGTGGAAGTCGGGCGTATGGAAACGGTCGCGCAAGTAGCAGAAGGCGGCATACGGGCGGAGCCAGTCGGCATTCTCCCGGTAGAAGTTTTGGAAACCTTCGGAAGCCAGGATGTTTTCCCGCTCTTGTTGGAAGACGGCTTTCAGGTAAGCGCGTTTCCAGTGGTTCACCTCTTCGTAATCCACTTGCGGCAGGGCGTTCAGTTCCTGTCGCTTTTGCTCGAACGAGATGGCTGCCTCCATCTGGTGCAAGGGCGGGAGTTGGCGCAAGTCCACGAACATCGGGTGGAAGGCGTAGATGGAGATGGAGCTGTAGGGATAAGAATCCGTCCACTTGCCGGTCATGGTGGTGTCGTTGATGGGGAGCACCTGCACGGCGCGTTGGTGCGTGTCGGCCGCCCATCCGATGAAGGTCTTCAAGTCGCCGAAGTCGCCCACGCCGAAGCTGCCTTCCGAACGGAGCGAGAATATGGGGATGGCGCTGCCGGCAATCTGGTAGCTCTCGGAGGGGAAGAACACCTCTTCTTCCGTCCCCGCATATACTTCGCCGGGTTGGAGCGAGGGCAGGCGGGATGCGCGGTTATCGCCTTCTTCCCACTCCAGGATGCTTCCGTCTTCGGGCGAGAGGCTCACGTATTTATATTGGAAAGAAGGGGGCAATGCCGAAGCGTCCAACACCGCTTGCCATACATTGGGGCGTATCTCGGAGAGGGCTATGGGAACTTCGGCGCCCCAGTTGCCCAACGTCTTGCAATTGCCGGTCAAACCCAGGATGCGCTTCCGTTTGCTTCCTGCCGGGCATAGGGCGCGGAAGATGACGCACGCCTCGCCTTGCGTTTGGGGCATCGTCCCCTCCGGGAGGAATGAGCAAGAGCCGTTGAAAGCCGAGCTGAAGCGGTAGGAGGCCCTGGGCAGGTCGCGCCACGCATCTTCCAAAAGATAATGGCGGCTCTCGTCGGCCGAGGGATGGAAACAATGGGGGATGGAGCCGAACTCGCGGCGCACGGGGTATCCTTCGCGGTATACGAGATAGCGATAGGACAGGGGCGCGCCGGGGTTGGCCGGTTGGTAATTTCCTTGGCCTTGCCATAGGTTGCCGTCCGTGGTGGACAACTCTACTTCAAAGCCATCGTCCATGAGGACACGGAGGCTCTCGCCCCACGTGGTGTGATACTGAATGCGAAAGGTAATTGTCATATTTGTTTTGGTATTAGTAATTCTTAATGTTGCAAATGTAGCGAGAGAAGCCGAAAACACGCGCAAAAAGAATGAAAATATAAATGAATATAGACTAAAAACGCCTCTGCAGCTACTTGTGGCGGCTCTGGCGGACGCTGAAAATATAAATCCGTTTTATACTTTTCGCGGCGCGGAGCAGTTGTTTGCGCAAAAGGCGGTCTGGCGACTTCCGGCAGCAAACTGTATATTCATGCCTGATTTTTCCCATCTCCTTATATTTTGGTTATCAGCAAAATAAAGCCGGAAATATTTCTATTTTATTTCTATTTCCGTATCTTTGCCCCTCAAAGGGTGTATCTTTGCGGCCAATCCTGCTAATTTACATCTAAAAAACAGTTACCCCATGAAGTTGAAACACTTATTGGTATTGCCGGTATTTACGGCGATGGGTTGCCAACCGGTGCAACCCGGTTCATACGATTCGTATGAAGATTATCCCGTGGTCGAAGGACAATGGGAAGAAATGCTTTATGCCCCCGCGTCCACCCGCTTCTCCCTTTGGGCGCCAACGGCCGAAGAGGTCAACCTGAAGCTCTACGCCGACGGGCAAGGAGGGGAACCTCTCCGAGTACTGTCCATGGAAGCGGCGGAAGACGGCTTGTGGCGCGTCCGGGCGGATGGCGATTGGAAAGGCCGCTTCTATACCTTCGACGTGAAGGTGGATGGCGTTTGGCTGGGCGACACGCCCGGCGTGTGGGCGAAAGCCGTGGGAGTCAATGGCGACCGCGCGGCCATCATCGACTTGGACGATACCGACCCCGAAGGTTGGGGGCAAGACACGCGCCCCGAATTGAATAGTTTTGCCGACATCGTCATTTATGAGATGCACCACCGCGATTTCTCCATCGATTCCTTGTCGGGCGTTGCCCGCCGGGGCAAGTACTTGGCGTTGGCCGAAGAAGGCACACGCTCGGCGCAAGGGCAGAAGACCGGCATCGACCACTTGAAGGAGTTGGGCGTCACGCACGTGCACATCCTTCCCTCGTTCGACTATTCTTCCGTGGACGAAACCCGCCTCGACCAACCCCAATACAACTGGGGATATGACCCGAAGAACTACAATGCCCCCGAAGGTTCTTACTCCACCGACCCCTATGCCCCCGACGTGCGCATCCGCGAGTTCAAGCAAATGGTGATGGCCCTCCACAAAGCCGGCATCCGTGTCGTGATGGACGTGGTGTATAACCATACGGCCGTCACCGAAGGGAGCAACTTCGAGCGCACCGTGCCCGGATACTTCTACCGCCAGACGCCGGAAGGCGGCTTTGCCAATGCTTCGGGCTGCGGAAACGAAACTGCCTCCGAGCGCGCCATGATGCGCAAGTTCATGGTGGAGAGCGTGAAGTATTGGGTGAACGAATACCACATCGACGGCTTCCGCTTCGACCTGATGGGCATACACGATTTGGCCACCATGCGCGCCATCCGCGAAGAGCTGGACAAGATCGACCCCACTATCTACGTCTATGGCGAAGGTTGGGCGGCAGGCGCTCCGCAGCTTCCGGCGGATTCGTTGGCGATGAAGAACAACATCGGCCTCCTGGCGCGCATAGCCGCCTTCAGCGACGAGTTCAGGGATAGCCTGCGCGGCCCCTTCGGAAATGACGCGCAAGGAGCTTTCCTGGCCGGATACGCAGGGCATGAGGCGGGCATCCGCTTCGGCATCGCAGGCGGCGTGGAGCATCCGCAGGTCAATGCCGGCGCCGGACACCAAGTACCCAAATTCTGGGCGTTGGAGCCTACGCAATTCATCAGCTACGTCAGTTGCCACGACGACCTATGCCTGGCCGACCGACTGAAAGCCACCCTGCCCGACGCCTCTCCCGCCGTGCGCAAAGCCCTGCACAAGCTGGCGGAGACGGCCGTGCTGACTTCGCAAGGCGTGCCCTTCATCTTTGCGGGCGACGAGCTGATGCGCGACAAGCAAGGCGTGCACAACTCCTACAACAGCCCCGACGAAATCAATGCCATCCGCTGGGAGCTTAAGAAGCAAAACCGTGATGTCTTCGACTACGTGCGCGCACTCATCGAGTTGCGCAAGGCGCATCCCGCCTTCCGCTTGGGAGATGCCAATCTGGTCAGGGAACACTTGGAATTCCTGTCTGCGGAAGACGATAATGTGGTGGCCTTCCGATTGAACGGACAGCCGGCGGGCGACACGTGGACGGACATCACGGTGATACTCAATGCGCGCGACAAGGCTACTGCCGTCTCGCTGCCCGAAGGCGACTGGCAAGTGGTTTGCCGCGACGGCCGCATCGACCCCGTCCAAGGCTTGGGCACGGTGGCGGGCGGCGAAGTCCGCGTAGGGGCGCGCTCGGCCATGATTCTGCATAGGTAATGCCTTTCCGAACTTTTGCGGACGGCAAAGAGGCGCAAAGGCAGGCGCTCTTCGAGGGAGTGTAGCTTTGCGCCTCCGTCTTTTATTTCCAAAATCCGGTTAAAATAGCCGGGATTCCGAGGATAATCCTTATATTTGTCCCCCAAGTTCAGATAAGAGACCAGATGCCTTGAGACGGTTTGCCTACATACTATTGGGGATGTTTCTGCTCTTGCCCGTATGCTTGTGCGCCAAGAAACGCACTCCCCCGTTGCCGCCCGAACCGCAAGTCCGCACGGCCGACTCACTGATGTCGCGCGCCATCTTCTTCGCGCCCATGTACGAAGAAGCCGTGGGCGCCTACAAGGCGGAATTGTACATCAAAGGGCGCATCCATATCTTGAAGCAGAATTTCCTCCTCCGCTTCTGGCCCTCCATCTTCCGCCTGCGCAAGGGCGTGCGCGAATACATGATGGAAGTCTACGGCGACTTGAACTTCACCGCGCCCGACAGCTACGACCAGCGGGTGCGCGCCATTACGGGCACCACCTCGGAGTTTTGGCAGATGGACCATCGCTTGCCCGAATATTTCCACATCAACGTCTATGCTCCCTCGTTGCTCAACGACAAGCTGCTTTCGCCTTTGGCCCCCAATGCGCCGAAGTATTACACCTATCGCGTGGACTCCGTGTGGGGGCCGCCCCACCAGCGCGAATACCTGATACGCTTCATCCCCCGCAGCAAGAGTTTCCAGTTGGTGAAGGGCTATCTGGTGCTGACGGAAAACGTGTGGAGCATCCGCCGGATATGCTTCTTCGGCCGCTCCGAATGGTTTTCGGCTGTGGTCTCGCTCCAAATGGGAGAGGTGGGCGCGCCGGACGAGTTCCTGCCCCTTAGCTGCGAGGTGGACGGACGTTTCGCCTTGCTGGGCAACAAGATAGAAGGCAAATACACAGCCCTGACGGACTACAAGGAAATCACGCCCATGGCTTCCTTCCACGAAGAGCAGCCTGCGGACAAGAGCCGCTACGACCTGACCTCGTCCTACATCCTGCGTTGCGACACCAATGCTTACGTCCGGGATACGGCCACCTTCAACGCCTTGCGCCCGCTTCCCCTCTCGCCGCACGAGCAAGTGCTCTACGACGATTTCTACGCCTCGCGCGACAGTTCACGCCGCGAGGAACGCCCGCGCAACAAGCGGCTGGAGTTTTGGGGAGAAGTGGGCGACGTGCTCATACGCGACTATACGCTCAACCTCGACCAAGTGGGAAGCGTGCGCTGTTCGCCCCTCATCAACCCGCTTTTGATTAGTTATAGCGGCTCCAACGGCATCTCCTACAGCCAGCAATTCAAGTACAACCGCCTTTTCCAAGGCGACCGCCTTCTGCGCATCGTCCCTAAGATTGGCTTCAACTTCACCCGGAAGGAATTCTATTGGTCTGTCAATGCCGACTTCGACTATTGGCCGGAGAAGCGCGCGGCTTTCCACATCAACGTGGGCAACGGAAACCGCATCTACAGCAGCGACGTCTTGGACGAGCTGAAGGCCATGCCCGACAGTCTTTTCGACTTCGACCAAATCCACCTCGATTACTTCAAGGACCTCTACCTGCGCCTGAGGCATACGTGGGAAATCGTCAACGGGCTGACCCTGGACGTGGGGCTCTCCATCCACCGGCGCACGGCGGCCGAACGCTCCAACTTCGAGCTGATCTTCCCCCAGACGCCTCCTGTCAAGTCCGTGGATGGGGCAAGCCCCGGTGCGGAAGGACCCACGCCCGTGTTGCCGGATTTCGACCCCTCTGTCTTGAACCGCTTCCGGCGCGCCTACAACAGCTTCGCGCCCCGCGTGGTCCTGACGTGGACTCCCGGCCAATACTATTACATGGACGGAGACCGCAAAGTCAACCTCCACTCGCGCTACCCCACTGTCTCCGTCGACTGGGAGCGCGGCATCGGCGGCGTCTTGCCCAATTCGGGCACTTACGAGCGTCTGGAGTTGGACTACCAGCACCAGATTCCCCTAGGGCTGATGCGCAACCTTTACTACCGCTTCGGGTGGGGAAAGTTCACCAACCAAGAAGACTTGTATTTCGTGGATTTCGCCAACTTCTCGCGCCGCAACCTGCCCGTGGGGTGGAATGATGAAATCGGCGGCGTTTTCCAACTGCTCGACGGGCGGTGGTACAACTCCTCGCGCCAGTATCTCCGCGCCCACCTCACCTACGAGGCGCCTTTCCTCCTGATGCGCCACCTGATGAAGTACACCCAATACGTGCTGAACGAGCGTCTCTACTTCAACGCCCTCGTCGTGCCCCACCTCAAGCCCTACGTCGAGCTGGGCTACGGCATCGGCACCCACATCTTCGACTTCGGCGTCTTTGCCGGCTTTGCCAACTGGAAATACCAGGAGATAGGGTGCAAGTTCACCTTCGAGCTGTTCAACCGATGACGCACTCGCCGCCCCGCGTATAGGCCAACGCCGCCCCGATGGCCGTCCGGTATTCTGCGAAAGGCGGCACGTGGAAGCGCACGTGGTAGATGTTCTCCATCTTGGCAAACACCTCTTGGCATTGCGGCAGCTGCGTCAGGTTGCCTATCAGCACGAAGTCCCGAATCTCGCTGTTGATGGCGGACAGCACCGCCGCCCCGCCGATGGTCTGAAGCACCATGTAGATGATGCCGCACGCGATGTCCGCCTCCGACGCATTGCTGTCCACCTTGCCCAGCAGCGAAGCCGTCGCGTTGACCGGCAGGTCCGGCAACGCCGTGTTGCAGATGTCGCCTATCAGCAGGTTGACGTGCGTCGAGTCCCCCTTCTGCGCCAGTTCGGCCACTTGCTTGATGTGGCTCGTCTTCAGCAGCAGGCGCGACAGCCCCATCAGCGTGCCGCCCCCGATGCCCACGCCGCCAATGTGCTTGATGTTGTGCCCGTCGATGCGGACAAACGACGTCCCCGTCCCCATGCTCACCACGATGAGGCGGTCGATGTCCGAAGCATGGCGCGCCCCCAGCCCGTTGGCCAGAAACTCGTCCGTCTTGCTGGTGGGCAACCCGTACAAGGGGCTGTTGACAAACGCGCTGCCCACGCCCGTCAGCATCACCTGCTCGATGTCCGCCAGTTGTATCTGATTGTCGTATATATACTTGCCAAAGGCCCCGAACAACGAAGTGACCGGGTCGGCCGCCGTTATGAACATGGGCGACTGGATGCGTCCCCCGTCCAATCCTACAATCTTGGTGGTGCTTCCGCCCACGTCTATGCCGATTACCATTCCCATAGTTTGCTGTCTATTTTGGTTTTGCGCGCAAAGGTAGGCATTTGCCTCCTATTTCCGATGCCTTTCGTCCGGAAAATCTGCTTCCCGCCCGCATTCCTTCTCTTGATTTCCTTTCGGATGATAATAATACTCAACAAAGATGGGAGTTCGGCTCTTTCCAAACCCCTTTCTTCTCCCTTCCTAAGCGAAGGACTTTGGAAGGAATTTGGTAGGACTTTGTCCCGACCCGCTTCCGGCAGTGGGGCAGGTGGGTTGCGGAGGTGCAATATATTTACAGATTGGAGGCATCCCGTCTTCCACTTCCTCCAAGCAGGTGGAAAATTCTGTCCTATTTCTCTCGCTGCAATATGGATAGGTATGCTTCCTTGGCGGATGGGTTTACTATGGGATTTCCTGCTGACAAGATCTTGTAATTGGCATCTAATAAAAACGTGTGGCAGGCGTTGCTTTCGGAAAGTTTGTTTGCTTTTAAGAATTGGCCCTCTTTGTCAAAGCAAACCGGATAGTTGAAATCGTCTCCTTTCAAGATCCACATCAAGTCTGATATGCAATCCCCCTCTTTAGGGGTAACATAAACTACCAGTGTTACTTGATTTTTTAGGAAAGAATTGATTTCTTCCATAAAGAATTTCCATTCCAATGTTTGCAAGTTGCAGGAAACACAACCCAAAGAATCTACATAGTTTATGATAGTGAAATCTGTTTGGGGTAAGTTTTCCAGCGTATCACCGTCCAACAATATGAATGGCAAATCCTTGGGGAGCTTCAATCTGTTTCCTATCAGGTCAATCGTTTCGTGGGTTGGGCTTTCTTTATTGAAATTTTTACATGCGATAAGGGTTTGGAGCACCATCAACGCAAATAGTATATACATTTGCCGTTTCTTCATAGTAAAAACATTTAAAAATAACGAGGAATCAGGATATCGCATTCCGCCCGATGTCCTAACTCCTTGTTATGTATGAAAATGTAGTCTTATTTTACGTCGAACACCACCAGCACCGGATTGCTCTCCTCCGTGAGTCCCTCCAGCTTTTTCTGCAGGTCAGGGTTCGTCGTGGCGGCCATGGCAGCCTCCTTGCTCTTGTCCGAGGGGGTGAAGCTTGCCACGAAGTGGTTCCCCAGTACGGCGCAAACGTTGGCGGACGGTAGACCCTGTACTGTCTTGTCCGTCCAAGCGATGTTTCCATCGGCCTTGCGGATGAGGCAGTGGATTTTAGGAACTGAGCTGAATGCCAGCCAAATGTATTCCGGCGTCTCATAGCAGGCGGACACGCCCATGATGTATTGCATCCGGGCTTGCATTTGTGCCATAGGGTCGGCGGCGGCCAAAGTCCTCACTTTGTCGTCTGTCGGGAGCTTGCGCGAACGGAACGAGACGAAGGCCTGCCCCTCTCCCTCCGTCAGCCGCAACAGGTCCGGGCGGAAACGTTCCGAGAAGGCTAAGAGACTGTCCGAACGAAAAATGTACTGTCCCTCGTAAGGCAAGGCTGCGGCTTCGGGCAACGTGTTTTCCTCCAGCACCTTCAGTTCGTGCGTCCGGCGGTCCCAAGCAGCCAAGCTGATGGCAGGCACGCCCTCGCGGACAATGTTGCCCAGGTAGACATATCCGTCCGTCACCGCCACATCCATGCAGTATTCGCCGATTTTCATCACTTCGGGACGGGAAACATCCCCGTCGGCATACTTAATAAGGCTTTGCGTGTTCCAGTCATACACGTAAACATTGCCCGCCGCATCCACATCCATGTCGAACGGCTCGGTATATTCGCCCGGTCCTTGCCCTACCCGGTGGATGCCGCCTGCGTAGCGACCGTCCTTGCCGAACAGCAGGACCTTCTTTTGAATCCGGTCCCAAACATAAATCATGTCATCGTGCGCAATCACTTTCGTCAGGCCCGCTATCAGCGAAGAGTCGGAGGTTTCCAGCGGAATGTAGTCCACCACCTCTACTTGCGGAAATGCTTGGTAAGCCGAATCCAAGTTGATGTCATAGGCTGCCGCCGGAGTTGCCTCCTTGGTCGAAGGTTGCGCGCAAGACATCAGTGCCGCTAATCCCATGCCTGCAATCCATGCCATTGTTTTTCGAATCCGTTTCATAATAAAAATTTTTAAGAAGATTGAATACTATCGCAAAATTATCTGATTATCCCTTACGATGGGCATCACAGTAGAATATTTTTATCGCAATTTAATAGTTATATGGATTTTTATAGTCAAAAAGAAATGGTTTGCGAATTACACAAACGGAACTTGAGAGTTAGAAGTGACTCTAACTCTTCTT
>CALUOW010000073.1 GCA_944322365.1 uncultured Bacteroides sp. | reverse complement strand
CCGGGCAAGAGCAGCCGCTCGCACACGGCGGACGAGTTCGTCTTTGTCAAGGAAATCTCGGAGGCCATCGGCCTTTATCTGGACTTGCTGGATGGAACGCCCTTGAAATAAACTGCTTATCATCTTTTCCGGGGGATATGTCGGCCGCTTGTTGGCGATATATCCCCCGTTTGCGTTGATATAAGGCTCGTTTGCTGCTGATATGTCTTCCGCTGCCGGGCGATGCGGCTCCCCATGGAGCGAAGTATAATGGCAGCACATAGAAAAGCACGATGATGCGCAGAGTAGTTAATAAATATAACTAAACACTGAATGAATAATTATTTACTTATGATGAAAGCCGTTTTTGACAAAACAGGGCGTTTCCGCCACCCGGAGCTTCTTCGCGCATTTCCCTTTTTGTAGCGCAACGAACGTCTCAAGGGCAATAATCCGCCTATCTAAAGCCTTGAAAATGCGGGAATCGCCTAATTTCCGTCTTCAATTTCGTTACCCCTTCGCTATCCCTCCTATTCCCCTCCTATTCCCCTCCTATTCCTCTCCTATTTCGGGCTTATCTAGAAGCGGCGATTTGACGGTCCGGCAAAGATTCAAGAAAAGATTGGAAATAACGATATGTAAATTATTTATAACAAATAGATTGATTTGTCAATTTAAATACGCAACTGGCGAGCGCATGGCGGCCGGAGGCCGTAGGGGGTAAAAGAGGATAGAAAGAGTGGCCGCTTCCTAAAAGGATTCCGTGCGTACAGAAAAAAAGATTTAACGGTTGCCGCCATACCAAATTATTGTCGTACCTTTGCCTCCGAAACCCAAACAATGGATTTGCAACGCAATGAAAGAGAATTATTATCACGTCGGATTGACTGACGACGAGGTGCGGAAAAGCCGTGCCGAACATGGCGTCAACCTCTTGACGCCTCCCAAGCGACCCTCCATGTGGAAACTGTACCTGGAAAAATTCCAAGACCCCGTTATCCGGGTGCTGCTGGTGGCTGCCGCCTTTTCACTGGTTATTTCCATCATCGAAAGCGAATACGCCGAGACCATCGGCATATTCTTCGCCATCTTCCTGGCAACGGGCATCGGCTTCTACTTCGAGTATGACGCCAACAAGAAATTCGACCTCCTGAACCAAGTGGGCGAGGAAACGCCCGTCACGGTCATTCGCAACGGGCGGGTACACGAAATTCCCCGCAAGGACGTAGTGGTGGGCGACGTGGTCGTGCTGAACACCGGCGAGGAGGTGCCTGCCGACGGCCAGTTGGTGGAGGCCGTCTCGCTGCAAGTGAATGAATCGACCTTGACGGGCGAATTGATGGTGAACAAGACGGTGAAAGAGGCCGATTTCGACCCGGATGCCACTTATCCGTCGGACAGCGTGATGCGCGGCACCACCGTCACCGACGGGCACGGCACGATGGTCGTGGAGCGTGTGGGCGACGCTACGGAGATTGGCAAGGTGGCACGCCAAGCCACGGAGCAGAGCCAGGAGCAAACGCCGCTGAATATCCAACTGACCAAACTGGCCAACCTGATAGGCAAGGTGGGATTCACCATCGCCGCCTTGACCTTCATCATTTTCACCACCAAGGAGCTTTATGGTTACTTGCAAGTGAACGAAGTGTCCGGCTGGCACCAATGGCTGGACATTGCCCGCATCGTGCTGAAATACTTTATGATGGCTGTGACGCTGATTGTGGTGGCCGTGCCCGAAGGCTTGCCCATGAGCGTTACCCTCAGCTTGGCCCTGAACATGCGCCGCATGTTGAAGACCAATAATTTGGTGCGCAAGATGCACGCCTGCGAGACGATGGGCGCCATCACCGTTATCTGCACTGACAAGACGGGTACGCTGACGCAGAACTTGATGCAAGTATATGACGCCCAGCTGGACGAAAGCCGGCCGGACTTGATTGCCGAAGGCATCGCGGCCAATTCGACAGCTTTCCTCGAAGAAAAAGCAGCCGGCGAGAAGCCGACAGGCGTGGGCAACCCGACGGAGATTGCCCTCCTGTTGTGGCTCAACGGCCAGGGCAAGGACTACATGAAGCTGCGCGAAGGAGCGAAAGTGGTCAACCAACTGACCTTCTCGACCGAACGCAAGTACATGGCCACGCTGGTGGACTCGCCCATACAGAAGCGTCGCATCCTCTACATGAAAGGCGCGCCGGAGATTGTCATGGCGCGTTGCGGCAACCTGAGTCCTGACGAGACGGCGCGCTATAACGAGCAACTGTTGGCCTATCAGAACAAGGCGATGCGTACATTGGGCTTGGCTTGCAAGGTGGTGCCCGACGGCGCGTCGGACGATTGCGCCGCATTGGTGGCCGAAGGCGGGTTGGAGTTCCTGGGTATCTTTGCCATCAGCGACCCCATCCGCCCCGACGTGCCCGAAGCCGTGCAGAAGTGCCAAAGCGCGGGCATCAGCGTGAAGATTGTGACGGGCGACACGCCGGGTACAGCCACGGAGATTGCCCGTCAGATTGGCCTGTGGCAGCCGGGCGACACAGAACGCAACCGCATTACGGGCGTGGAGTTTGCCGTTTTGACCGATGAAGAGGCGCTGGACCGCGTGATGGACCTGAAAGTGATGAGCCGCGCCCGCCCCATGGACAAGCAGCGACTGGTGCAACTGCTTCAGCAAAAAGGTGCCGTGGTGGCCGTGACGGGCGATGGAACCAACGATGCCCCTGCTCTGAACCATGCGCAGGTGGGATTGTCGATGGGCACGGGCACATCGGTGGCCAAGGAGGCAAGCGACATCACGCTGCTGGACGACTCTTTCCACAGCATTGCGACGGCGGTGATGTGGGGGCGTTCGCTTTACAAGAATATCCAACGCTTCATTGTCTTCCAGCTGACCATCAACGTCGTGGCCTTGCTGAGCGTGCTGTTGGGGGCATTCTTCGGCACGTCGTTGCCGCTGACGGTGACGCAGATGTTGTGGGTGAACCTCATCATGGACACGTTTGCCGCTATGGCATTGGCTTCCATCGCGCCCAGCATGGACGTGATGAACGAGAAGCCGCGCAAGCGTACCGATTTCATTATCACGCCTGCCATGCGTAACAATATCTTTGGCGTGGGCGTCGCTTTCTTGGCCATTCTGATGGGGATGTTGGTCTATTTCAAGGGGTTGCCCGACGGTTTGCTGCCCAATGGCGAAATGAACGTGCACTACCTCACCGTCTTCTTCACGGTATTCGTCATGTTGCAGTTTTGGAACCTGTTCAACGCCAGCGTATTCGGCACGAACCATTCTATCTTCAAGGATGCCGGCCATGCGTTGGGGATGTTGGGCGTGGCGTTGATTATCCTGGTAGGACAGTTTATCATTGTCACCTTCGGCGGCAAAGTGTTCCGTACCGAACCGCTCGATGCCCAGACTTGGCTCCTTATCATCGCCTGCACGTCGATAGTGCTGTGGGTGGGCGAAGTCTGGCGCGGGGTGAAGCGTTTGAGACAGAAGAAAGCGTAAAAAGAAGAGAAAATGCTGGATTCATCCATCAAGAATATTGTGTTGGACTTCGGCGGCGTGTTGATTGACCTCGACCGCCGCCGTTGCCTCGAGCATTTCCGCCGCTTGGGCTTGCCCGATGTGGAGGGGTTGCTGAACGATTACCGGCAGCAAGGTTTCTTCTTGTTGCATGAAAAAGGGCTGATTACCGACGCCGACTTCCGCAACCGTGTCCGCAACTTGGCTATGGGGCCGCTGAGCGATGCGCAAATAGACGAGGCATGGAACAGTTTCTTGGCGGGCATCCCTGCCTATAAACTGGATTTCCTGTTGGAACTGCGCCGGCGCTATAAGTTGTATTTGTTGAGCAACACCAATGCCATCCATTGGACTTATGCTTGCGCGCACGAGTTTGGCAAGGGTGGCCTCCGGGTGGAGGATTACTTCGACCGCCTCTTCCTTTCCTATCAGATGAAAATGGCCAAGCCCGATGCGGACATCTTCCGGACCATGCTGTCCGAGGCGGGTATCCGGCCCGAAGAGACATTGTTTATCGACGATGCCGAGGCCAATTGCAAGGCAGCGCAAGCGTTGGGCATTCGTACTTATACCCCTAAAGCCCATGAGGATTGGCGACATTTGTTCCAATAACCAGCCCAGCGTGGCCACCATCGGCTTCTTTGACGGCGTGCATCGGGGGCACCGTTATCTGATAGGCCAGGTGCAGCGTGAAGCGGCGAACCGGGGATTGGCCGCATCGGTCGTTACTTTCCCCGTGCATCCGCGCAAGGTATTGCAGCCTTCGGGCTACCTTCCCCGTTTGTTGACTACTACGCAAGAGAAGTTATCCTTATTGGAACAAACGGGTATCGACCAATGTATCTTGTTGGATTTTACGCCGCATTTGGCTTCGCTCTCGGCACGGGATTTCATGGAAGTGCTGAAGAATCGTTATCGCATCCGCGCCTTGCTCATCGGTTATGACCACCGTTTCGGGCACAACCGCAGCGAGGGCTTTGCCGATTACGTGCGCTATGGCCGGGAGATTGGGATGGAAGTCCTGCCGGCCGAGGCTTTTCGTTTGCCTGAGGCCGAAGGGGGGATGCCCGTCAGTTCTTCCTTGATACGCCGGTTGTTGCAAGAAGGGGATGTCTGTGGGGCGGCATGTGGCTTGGGTTATCCTTATTTTCTGAACGGGACGATAGTCAGCGGAAGGCGGGTGGGGCATAAGCTGGGGTATCCGACGGCCAATTTGCAACCCGATGATCCGGACAAGCTGGTGCCTGCCAATGGCGTGTATGCCGTTCGGGTCGAAATCGGAGGACAAAGTTATGGCGGCATGTTGAATATCGGTTTGCGTCCCACGCTGGACAATGGGGACGACCGCAGCATCGAGGTGCATATCTTGGACTTCCACCGTGATATTTATGGCCAATCTTTGCGCCTGACCTTTGTACAGCGCATCCGTTCCGAACGGAAATTCGATTCTTTGGACGCGCTGTCCTTGCAACTCAGGCAAGATGCAGCCCAGATACGCGCTTTGTTGGGCTTTGTTTAGTCCCGGTTGGTTGCCGATACAAGTGTTTTGCGGGATTTATTGGATTTTTCCGTCTATCAAATGGATGGTGCGGTCTGTCAGCCGTGCCAAGCCCTCGTCGTGCGTGACAATGACGAAGGTTTGCCCCAGCCGGTCGCGCAAGTCGAAGAAAAGGCGGTGCAGTTCTTCTTTGTGTTGCGTGTCCAGACTGCCCGAAGGCTCGTCTGCCAGTATCACGGACGGACGGTTGATCAAGGCACGTGCCACGGCAACCCGTTGCTTCTCTCCGCCGGACAATTCATTAGGCTTATGTCCTGCCCGTTCGGACAGGCCCAACAGAGATAGTATTTCCATTGCCGTTTCCCGGGCTTCCCGTTGTCCCCGATGGGCTATCAAGGCAGGAATCAGCACATTCTCCAATGCCGTGAATTCCGGCAGCAGTTGGTGGAACTGGAATACGAAACCGATGTGCCGGTTGCGGAATGCCGCCAATTCTCCTTCCTTCATTTGCTGCACGGGCGTGCCGTCTATTCGTACTGTTCCCGTGTCCGGCCGATCCAACGTGCCCATGATTTGTAGCAACGTTGTTTTTCCTGCCCCGCTAGGTCCGACGATGCTCACTACCTCGCCTTGCTTGACCTCCAAACTGATGCCCCGCAATACTTGTAACGGGCCGAAACTCTTGGTTATCTCTTCTATCTGAATCATGTCCGTCATAATCTTTTGATTACATACTCCGCTAAATAGCATCCGAACACTGCCGGCATGTAGCTCACCGTGCCGCACGTCGATTTCTTGTTCCGTTCGTCTTCTGTCCGTAGCAGCGCTTCCGGGTTTGCCTGTTCGGTGCTGAACACTACGGGAACCTTGTGTCGTATGCCCATTTTCTGCAACCGCTTCCGCACCGCTTTGCTTAGCCCGCAGTGGTATGTATCCCAAATGTCTGCGAAACGCACTTGCGTAATGTCGCTTTTGGCGCCTGCCCCCATGCTGCACACGATGCGGATGCGGCGGCGCAATGCTTCGGCTATCAGGCGGCATTTGGGCGCCAGCGTGTCGATGGCATCCACAACGAAGTCGTATTCTTCTGCTTCCAGCAAGGACGATACTTGTTCTTCTTCCAAGAATATGGTTCGCACGGTCAATTGCACATCCGGGTTAATGTCGCGAAAGCGTGCGGCCAGCACTTCGGTTTTTGCCTGTCCCAGTGTGGAGTGCAATGCCGGTAGCTGCCGGTTCAAGTTGGTGGGCTGCACGGTGTCGGCATCTACCAAAGTCAGTCTTCCCACTCCCGCGCGGCACAGCATCTCGGCTGCATATGCTCCTACGCCTCCCACGCCTACGACCAGCACGTGAGCTTGCCGCAACCGTTCCATCTTTTCTTCGCCCAGCAAGAGGCGCGTCCTTTGTTGCCAGTCTTCCATGTTTATTCCGTTTCTTTTTTAAACCATTTGTAAAACCACCGTCCTACCTTTTCGTAGTGTTGGCTCTCGTTGTTTCCTTGTGGGTTGGCAAACGAGATGGCTTCTTGCGGCTCGCCTATCTGATCCGGGTAGAGAACGATGAGGCTGTTGTTGTTGAAATACTTGCCTAACTGCCCCGGCAATTTCTCGAAAGAACTGTCGTAGGATATGGAGCCCCTGCGGGCGCTGACCACCACCAGCAGATGGTCGTAGTTGACTTGTCCCGTCAGCAGCAGCAAGTCGTCCCAATCGTCCAACCTTGAAAATTCCGCCATTGTCCCTCCGTGCTTTTTGCGCACCAAGGCTTGCAGCAGGCGTGTTGTCTGTTCGTTGGCAAAGAAGTGCACGCGGCAATCCAGCGTTGTGCCCATGCGGCAGAAATGCTCTACCCATTTGGCAAATCCCGCCTCGTACTCGGCTTTGGGAGGCACGGCCACGATGATGCGGCGCAGCGTGTTGAGCGGCATCAGGAATCGCGCCACCATTACTTCGCGGTGCAGTCCTTTCAGCAGGCTTTCTGTCAGTTTTCCAAAGTATGAATCCACCAAGTTTACTTTGTAGTGCAATCCGATGATGACATCCGTCGCATCGTATTCGCGCGCCGTATGTATGATGCCTGCCGCGATGTTCAGGTCATAGCGGCTGATGCGTTGCAGTTGTATGCCCGCCGAAGCCGCGATTTTGGCTGCCCGCTCCAAGTATCGTTTCCCTTGCATCTCCAGCCGGTCGGATTCCGTATGGTCGTTAATGACGTTTAATGCCACTAGATTGTCCTTCTGCTTGGGGTCGCGTATGAGCAATGACAAGTTCATCAAGTAGTCCAATGTGGCCGGGTTGGCCAAGGGGATCAGAATTTTCTCCGGTATTCGTGCCTGGTCATCTTCCTCCGGATGCGCCTCGTCCATAGCTATGCGCCTGGCCGCCCGTTCGGTGATGAAAGAGCTGGCCACGCACGTCACCAAGATGAGCAACACCGTCCCGTTCAGCACATCTTCGTTCAACAACCGCTCGCCGTTGGGCATAATCAATCCGTATCCTACCAGCACCGCCGCCAATGTGGCTGCCGCCTGCGCGTTGCTCAGCCCGAACATCAACTCGCGCTCCAAGGCAGACATCTTGTATAGTTTCTGCGTCAGCCACGAAGCAATCCATTTGCCCGTCAACGCCACTACGATCATCACCCCCGCTACTTTGAGCGCGTCTCCTCCGCCGAAGATGACATGCACGTCTATCAGCATCCCTACGCCTATGAGGAAATAGGGTATGAACAGCGCGTTGCCCACAAACTCCAAGTGGCTCATCAGGGGAGAGACGTGCGGTATCAACCTGTTCAGCACTAGTCCGACAAGGAAAGCGCCCAAGATGCCTTCCATGCCGATGAATTCCATCAGCCCCGCTCCGAGGAACACCATGGCCAGCACGAAGATAAACTGCATCACCGCGTCGTCATACCTGCGGAAGAACCATCGCCCGATGCGGGGAAACAGCCACATGATGATTGCCCCTAGGGCTACGACCTTCACCACCAGCCACAGCCAGAATAATCCGCCGGATTCTCCCTTGAACAATCCGCTGACGACGGCCAGTACCAGCAGCGTCAGCGTGTCCGTCACGGCCGTGCCGCCCACGGCAATGCTCACGCTCCGTTGCCGCGAGATGCCGTAGCGGATGACGATAGGGTAAGCCACCAGCGTGTGCGACGCGTACATACTGGCCAGCAAGATGGACGTCAGCAGGCTGTATTTGAGCAACAGCATATTGGTGACCAAACCGATGCCGATGGGGATGATGAATGCCAACAACCCCAGCATCACCGCCTTTGCCCGGTTCTTTTTAAAGTCGGCCATGTTCATCTCCAACCCTGCCAGCAGCATGATGTAATACACGCCCACCTTCCCGAACAATTCGAAACTGCTGTCCCTCATCAGTATGTTGAAGCCATGTTCCCCGACGGCTACTCCCGCCAGAATCATCCCGATGATGTGCGGTATGCGCAACTTGGTCAGCAGGATGGGCGCGAACAAGATGATGAGCAACACCAGGAGGAAAATCCAAGTAGGATCGGTGATGGGCAGTTGCAGGTTGAAGTGGAACAAATCCATGGGCATGGTTTATTAGGTTTTGGTGTGCAAATTAACGAAAAACTTTTCATTCGGGAAGCCGTTATCGCGTATTTTATTGTAAATTTGCGCCCGAAATAAGACAAGGCATACATTTTTTGTATCCGTATTACCAACCAATTAAAAGCAAAAAGACAATGAAAGTAGCGATTGTGGGAGCAAGCGGAGCCGTGGGACAAGAGTTCCTGCGCGTGCTCGATGAAAGGAATTTTCCGTTGGACGAACTGCTGTTGTTCGGATCCAAACGCAGTGCCGGGACTAAATACACATTCCGTGGCAAAGAAATCGAGGTAAAACTCTTGCAACACAACGACGACTTCAAAGGCGTGGACATCGCTTTCACATCCGCCGGCGCAGGCACGTCCAAGGAATTTGCCGAGACCATCACGAAGCATGGCGCGGTGATGATAGACAACTCCAGCGCTTTCCGTATGGATGCAGACGTGCCCTTGGTGGTGCCCGAAGTCAATGCTGCCGATGCCAAGGATCGTCCGCGCGGCATCATCGCCAATCCCAACTGCACCACCATCCAGATGGTAGTGGCCTTGAAAGCCATCGAGCAACTGAGCCACATCAAGGTGGTGCACGTCTCCACCTACCAAGCCGCCAGCGGTGCCGGCGCTGCCGCCATGCAGGAGTTGTACGAACAATACCGTCAAGTGCTGGCCGGCGAGCCTGTCACCGTCGAAAAATTTGCCTACCAACTGGCCTTCAACCTCATCCCGCAAATCGATGTCTTCACGGACAACGGTTATACCAAGGAAGAGATGAAGATGTATAACGAGACGCGCAAAATCATGCACAGCGATGTCCGCGTCAGTGCCACTTGTGTCCGTGTGCCCGCCTTGCGCTCTCATTCGGAAAGCATTTGGGTGGAGACGGAGCGCCCCATTTCCGTGGAAGAGGCTCGCGAAGCCTTCGCTAAAGGCGAGGGACTTGTTTTGATGGACAATCCTGCGGAGAAGGAATATCCTATGCCTCTCTTCTTGGCAGGCAAAGATCCCGTCTATGTGGGGCGCATCCGCAAAGACTTGGCCAACGACAATGGCTTGACTTTCTGGATTGTGGGCGACCAAATCAAGAAAGGCGCCGCGCTGAATGCCGTGCAGATAGCCGAATATCTGATAAAGGAGAAAAATATCTAAATCACGACGCAAGTCCTGCCGTTATAGAGTGACGTGGGTGATGCTGCCGATACCGGAACGTATCCGGAGGTTGCATCACCCGCGTTTTTGTATACCCGCTGTCTGACAGACGGACGGGTAGCATGATGTATTGTTGCAAGTTTGCCTTATTAATATATGAAAGAAGTTAACAAATAAGCCTGTCAAATTCGTTCCAAGTTCGTTTTTTGTTCGTTTCTAAGGAGACGAACTTGGAACGAACATGAAACGAACATGGAACGAACATGTCTTATCCCGTTTTTGCGAGTGGATTTTCATGGACACGAAAAAATGAATATTTACATAAAGGCTCTGCTGCTTCCGTGGTGAAAGCAGTTGGGGCTTTGTGCGGATGGTTAGGGGAGGGGAGAGTATTCTCCTCCTTCAGAGGGTGGAGGGTGTGTTTTGATAAAGCGGATATAGCAGTGTTAATGAGATTGGATGTGCATATGGTGTAGAATAGGTATTAGATAGACGTTTTTATCTACAGGAAAAACATAATTTGCAATATTTATTAGAAAATAATCGCAAAATCTTTTGATTTTTAAATTTAAATCCGTTCTTTTGCATTGCACTTATATCGATAGCTTTTTAAGAGAGCAGTAGAAATATGTGTGGCATATTATAAAAAACAGGCGTTTACTTGACGTTTTTGTTCTTTGGCGCATAGAAATCTGGGAATTTCAAGTTCTGTCAGAGAGAAATGTAACAGTTAGTGTTCATAGAGGATATGTGAATCTAGGGATTATGTCGTTTTATGTATTTTATACGATGTGGAAGTGCATAGTTCATCTTTACATATTCAGTATGAGTATTTTGTGTTGCTCGTTCTTGACAAATTGATAATGTGAGAGCGCCATGCGTTGAACAAACAATCTGTAGACTCCCACGCTGTTTGTTTTTTATATGTCTATATGAAATAATTCAATCTTAATCATTCTTATAGGGGGAGTATAGGAAATTTGTAATGTACCGAATATGGCGAACACATCTCTATTTCTCAGAAAACTATCATGGATGTTTTTGGCATTCTTGACTTGTCCTTTATGTCTATCTGCTGAATCCGATCCTTTGAAGGTAGTAGTTAGAGCCTGTTTAAATTTTAAGTTTTAATACTTGAAGAGTGTTTCTTCTTTCCGCGAAAATGATTATTTTTAAGTA
>CALUOW010000072.1 GCA_944322365.1 uncultured Bacteroides sp. | reverse complement strand
TCGTTCAGCTTCACCACCTTGATGACAGCCTCGCGGAAACGCTCGGTGCTGAGTTCGGGCATCAGTATGCCCCGGCATGTGGATTGCAAGCGTGCGGCATTCTCCTCCAGGCGGAAGATACGTATCTTGCCGTCCTTGCCACGGAAAGCCTTCAGGCCCTCGAAAGCCTCTTGGCCATAGTGCAGGCACGTGGCGGCCATGTGGATGGGGATGTATTCCTCGCTGCATACTTCCAGTTCGCCCCATTGTCCGTTACGATGGTAGATTCTCACGTTGTAATCTGTCCGCATGTATCCAAAGGACAGGTTGGACCAATCAATCTCTTTCATATACATATTATTATATTAGTAGTTCCTTGTTTTATGCCCCATGGCTCAGGCCGAAGGGTCGCGCCGGCAATCCCACACGGCAACCACCACGACCTTGTTGCCCACCACGCGGTAAATCACCTTGCCGTAGGGGGGCACCATGACAGCCCGGTAGGCTTTGCCACGCCCCTCTACGTATTGGCCTATATGGGGCGAATCGGCCAGGCAAGCCACGGTGTCCGTGATGCGTTGCATCATGCTGCCTGCGGTCAACGTGCCTGCCGCTTGCAAATAATAGGCTGCCATAGCCTCCAGTTGTTGCTCTGCTTCCAGGGTCCAGACTATTTCCATGTTGCTATCTTTTCTCTTATGCGGGCAACTACTTCATCGTGGGGATGCACCTGTCCGCCCAGCACGTCGGCTTCGGCCTTCAATAAAGACGCCTTGCGTTCCTTCCGCGTGTAGGGCAGTCCGGCGATGCTTGCTTGGCTGTCTTCGCCCTTCAGCGAGAGCAAGAAGTCCAGCAACTGCTGCATGGCATCGTCGTCGTCCATCCATAGGGCCACTTCTTGCAGGACGGCCCGTCTCAAATCCGTGGTTGTCATATCGGTTTCTGTTAGTTTCCGCAAATGTACGGTTTATTCTTTAGTTTCTGCATCCTTGGCCAGTAATTTTTCAACTTCGGCTTCCGCTTTCGTCAGTTTGGCGGTGCAGAAGGCGATTAGCTCGTTCGCTTCTTTGATTTTGTCGGCCAGTTGGTCAATGTCCAGCTCATTGCCGTCTATTTGGGCCACAATCTTTTCCAAACGCGCCATGGCTTCGGCGTAGGTCTCTTTCTTCTTCGTGGGCATAGTGGAGTGATGGTTGGTGATAATTGATTAATGCTTGATGGGATTCTCTGTTTGGGCGACAATGGAACGAATCGTGCCCCGGTGGAGTCGCGTTTCCAGTTGGTCGCCGGTCTGCAAGCAGGCAATATCTCTGACAACGTGCCCCCCTTTCAGCGTCAGGCTGTAACCGCGCGCCAACTGTTTTTGAGGCGAGGCGTCAACCAATCGCTGGGCCAGTAGCTCCAAACGATGGCGGCGGCGTTCTATCAATGTGGCTGCGTTTTGGCGGATGCGCGTCTGCATTGTTGCCAAGGCAAGGTTCGACCGGGACAAGCTGCGATAGGCCGAGGCGGGGATGCGGCGGCGCAACAGGTCGATGCGGCGATGCTCTTGTTGCAGGCGGTTGCGGGCAGATTGCTGCAGCCGGGCGGCAAACGTATGCAACGTGCCGGCTGCTTCGTCCATCCGGCCAATCAGATATTCGGCAGCTGCGGTAGGCGTCTTGACCCGCGTATGTGCCACGCTGTCCAACACGGTGTCGTCGCGCTCGTGTCCGATGCCGGTAATGATGGGCAGGGGGAATTGGGCGCAGGCAGCCGCCAACAGGTAGGTGTCAAAGCCGGAAAGGTCTGACGTAGAGCCGCCTCCACGGATGATGACCACTACGTCGAACTCGTCCAGGCGGGCATTGATGCCATCCAAGGCGGATAGGATGGTGGCCTCCGTCTCTTCTCCTTGCATCACGGCCCGGAAAAGCTCGATGCGGAAATAATAGCCCTGCGGATTGTGCTCCAACTGATGGCGGAAGTCCCCATATCCGGCCGCCGTGGGCGAAGATATGACAGCTATCCGCTGGGGCAGCGCCGGCATGGGAAGCTCTTTGTTCAGCGTCAGCACGCCTTCTTCCTCCAGTTGCCTCAGAATCTCCCGTCGGCGTTGCGCCAAATCGCCCAGCGTGTAGGCAGGGTCTATGTCGCACACCATGAGGCTGTATCCATACAACTCGTGAAAGGCAACGGATACTTGCACCAGCACCTTGATGCCGGCTGCAAAAGCCTGTCCCGTGGATTGCTCGAAGTAGGGCTTCAGCAACTTGAACACGTGGGCCCAAACCATCCCTCTTGCTTTGGCCAGCAACGTGTTGTTCAAGGGAGATTTCTGTACGAACTCCACATAACAATGCCCGCTTGCATTGACGCGCACGTCGCTCAACTCTGCCTGCACCCAATAGGCGTCAGGCATTCCCGCTTCCACCGTGCGGCGCACCAAGGCATTTAGCTCATATAAGGATAAAGGCTCTTTCATACATACAAAGTGGTTGGCGGCCGGCAAGCCGCAATGGGCAACCCCGGCAAAGGTAAGAAATGATTCCGGATTTAACAAAAGGTGGGCACCCCTTTCCTCGGAATGCCCACCCCTCTTTATTGTTGGCTGCCAAGTCTTAGCACTTGCAATCCCACGGTTTCAGTTGCTTGAAGAAGTCGTTGCCCTTGTCGTCCACGAGGATAAAGGCCGGGAAGTCCACCACGTCGATTTTCCAGATGGCTTCCATGCCCAGTTCGGGATATTCCACGCATTCGATGCTCTTGATGCTGTTCATCGACAACACGGCAGCCGGGCCGCCGATGCTGCCCAGGTAGAAACCGCCATGCTTCTTGCAGGCATCGGTCACCACCTGCGTGCGGTTGCCCTTGGCAATCATCACCATCGAGCCGCCGTGGTCTTGGAATTCATCCACGTAGGGATCCATGCGGTTGGCTGTAGTCGGGCCCATCGAGCCGCAAGGCATGCCTTCGGGCGTCTTGGCCGGGCCGGCGTAGAGCACGGGATGATCCTTGAAGTATTGCGGCAAGTCTTCGCCGGCGTCCAGGCGGGCTTTCAGCTTGGCGTGGGCAATGTCGCGGGCCACGATGATGGTGCCGTTCAGGCTGACGCGCGTGGCTACGGGGTATTGGGACAGAATCTGGCAAATCTCGCTCATCGGCTGGTTCAGGTCGATGCGCACGGCGTTGCCTTCGCCGGCATTGCGCAAGGCTTCGGGGATGAGTTCGCCGGGATTGTCGTCCAGCTTTTCAATCCAAATGCCGTCCTTGTTGATTTTCGCCTTGATGTTGCGGTCGGCCGAGCAGCTCACGCCCAAGCCGATGGGGCAGGAAGCGCCGTGGCGCGGCAGGCGGACGACGCGGATGTCGTGCGCGAAGTATTTGCCGCCGAACTGCGCGCCCAAACCGATGCGATGGGCCTCGGCCAGGAGTTCCTTCTCCAACTCGATGTCGCGGAAGGCGCGTCCGGTCTCGTCGCCCGTCGTAGGCAGGTTGTCGTAGTAGTGGGTCGAAGCCAGCTTCACGGTCAGCAAATTCTTCTCGGCCGACGTGCCGCCAATGACAAAGGCGATATGGTAAGGAGGACAAGCCGCCGTGCCCAGCGTCTTCATCTTCTCTACCAAGAAGGGCACCAGCGTGCCGGGATTTTGGATGCGGGCTTTCGTCTCCTGATAGAAATAGGTCTTGTTGGCCGAGCCGCCGCCCTTCACCACGCAGAGGAACTTGTATTCGTCGCCCTCCGTGGCCTCGATGTCAATCTGCGCGGGCAGGTTGCAACGGGTGTTCACCTCGTCGTACATGGTGAGCGGGGCGTTCTGCGAGTAGCGCAAGTTCTCTTCCGTATAAGTCTTGTAGACACCTTTCGACAGGGCCTCCTCGTCGCAGAATCCGGTCCATACCTGTTGGCCCTTTTCGCCGTGGATAATGGCCGTGCCGGTGTCTTGACAGAAAGGCAGCTTGCCCTTGCAGGCCACTTCGGCGTTGCGCAAGAAAGTCAGTGCCACGTATTTGTCGTTATCGCTCGCTTCAGGGTCTGTCAGGATTTTGGCAACCTGTTCGTTGTGCGAACGGCGCAACAGGAAATTGACATCGCGGAAAGCCGCGTTGGCCAGGCGGGTCAAGGCTTCGGGACTAACCTTCAGGATAGGTTTCCCTTCAAACTCACTCACCGACACGCCTTCCTTGCTCAGAAGGTAATACTCCGTGTCGTCTTTGCCCAATTGAAACATCGGGGCATACTTGAATTCGGGTGTTGCCATAATTACAATCGTATGTTTTTAAAGTAAATGATAATCGTCTTCGCAAAGGTAAGAAGTATTATCGAGAAAACCTTTGCTTGGAGCGTTTTTTCTTTCTCGCCGCCCGCAGAAAGCCGCAGAATCTTCCCTCCTCGTCCGCTATGTTTGGGATTTCCTCTTCCTTTGCCGCACATTGGCAGGGGCTTTGCAACGGCAAGCCGGACGGCCCTTTTTCTTTTCCGGATGCTTGTTTTGTAAAATATTATAAAAATCACAACGCCCGGATTCCTTTCTGAGCACGGACGGCGAATATCTAAAAAACCGGACAAAATCAGAGTCGGGACAAAGCCCTTCCAAAGTCCTACCAAATTCCTTCCAAATTCCTTCCAAAGTCCTTCTGCTTCCGCCTCCTTAGAAAGGGAAAAAAAGCGTACTTGGAAAGAACATGTCCTGAGCTTGGATGAATTTTATCTGTAAAATATTATGATTATTTCCGAAGAACGACGGAAAGAAGCCGTGGAGGCGGGGCGGATTCGGGCGGCGTCGGCGGGCATGTGCGGGCGGCTCCGGCAGGCGTCCGGGCGGCGAAACGGCGCTTCCGTCATGCGCATTATCATTTTTAAACATAAACTTTAACCGCAGGTCGGGAAAAAAGCGTAATTTTGCAGCCTGATAATTATCATCATATAATACGACGTATGGAATTGGATGTATTAACCGCAATCTCTCCGATTGACGGTCGATATAGGGGGAAGACGGATGTCTTGGCCGCCTATTTTTCTGAATTTGCATTAATGAGATACCGGGTGCGGGTGGAGGTGGAGTACTTCATCGCCTTGTGTGAGTTGCCTTTGCCTCAACTGAAAGGGGTGGAAAAAGGCGTCTTCGAGGTTCTTAGGGATATTTACCGAAACTTTTCCGAGGCCGATGCCGCCCGTATCAAAGAAATCGAAAGCGTGACCAACCACGATGTGAAGGCTGTGGAGTATTTCCTGAAAGAGCAGTTCGACAAGATGGGCGGCATGGAGCCTTACAAGGAGTTCATCCACTTCGGCTTGACTTCGCAGGATATTAACAACACCTCCGTCCCCTTGTCCGTCAAGGAGGCTTTGGAGCACGTCTACTACCCGCAGCTGGAGGAACTGATAGCGCAGCTTGACGCGTATGCCACGGAGTGGGCAGACATCCCGATGCTGGCCAAGACGCATGGCCAACCGGCTTCGCCCACGCGCTTGGGCAAGGAAATCAATGTCTTCTCGTATCGCTTGAAGCGTCAGCTGGCTTCGTTGAAGGCTTGTCCGCTGACCGCCAAGTTCGGCGGCGCCACGGGCAACTACAATGCCCACCACGTGGCCTATCCTTCGTTCGACTGGAAGGCTTTCGGCAACCGCTTCGTGGCCGAAAAGCTGGGGTTGGAGCGCGAAGAGTATACCACGCAGATTTCCAATTACGACAACCTGTCTGCCGTGTTCGACGCCTTGAAGCGCATCAATACCATAATGATAGACATGAATCGCGACTTTTGGCAATACATCTCGATGGAGTACTTCAAGCAGAAGATCAAGGCCGGCGAGGTGGGCTCCAGCGCCATGCCCCACAAGGTGAACCCGATAGACTTTGAGAATGCCGAGGGCAATTTGGGCGTGGCCAATGCCTTGCTGAACCATTTGGCGGTGAAGCTGCCGGTTTCGCGCTTGCAACGCGACTTGACGGACTCCACCGTGCTGCGCAATGTCGGCGTGCCGTTCGGGCATATCGTCATTGCCATCCAAAGTTCGTTGAAGGGCTTGCGCAAGTTGTTGCTGAACGAGCCGGCTATTTTCCGCGATTTGGACAATTGCTGGAGCGTGGTGGCCGAAGCCATCCAGACGATTTTGCGCCGCGAGGGCTATCCGCATCCTTACGAAGCATTGAAGGCGTTGACGCGCACCAATGAGGCCATCACCGAGGCTTCTATCAAAGACTTTGTCGAAGGACTGAATGTGGCGGAAGACGTGAAGAAAGAATTGCGCGCCATCACGCCGCACAATTATACGGGAATGTAATTTAAATGATAGATATGAAAAAGGCCGTGAGGCCCATGGTTTAATTTTATTCGAATAAAACAATGACAACAGAAAACGAAACTTGGCGCAATGCTTCTTCTGCGGAGAATGCAGGCGCTGACCGCGAGGAAAATCAGACAAACAGGGAGAACGGTTATCCGCGCACGCCTTATAATCGAGAGGGAGGCGCCCGCCCTTACCGTCCGAGATTCAACAACGAAAATGCAGGCCGCCCGCAACGTGCGTATAGCAGCGACCGTCCTTATCGCCCGCGTTTCAATCCGAACGCCGAGAACGGGGGCGAGCGTCCGCAACGCGCGTATAGCAGCGACCGCCCTTATCGCCCGCGCTTCAACCCGAATGCCGAAAACGGGGGCGAACGCCCGCAACGCGTTTATCGTTCGCAACAACGTCCTTACGGCAACGAGCAACGCCCTTATGGCAACGAACAACGCCCTTACGGCGGCAATGAGCAGCGTGCTTATCGTCCGCGCTATAATAATGAGAACGCTGACCGTCCGCAACGCGCTTACAACGCCGACCGTCCGGCCTATGGCAATGCCGACCGTTCGCTGCGTCCGCGTTATAATAACGTGAATGGCGATCGCCCGCAACGCCCTTATGGCAACAATGGGGGACGTCCGCGCTTCAATCCGAATGCCGGCGGCAACCGCCCTTATGGCAATGCTCCCCGCCGCCGCACGGGCGATTATGATCCGAATGCCAAGTATAGCAAGAAGAAACAGATTGAGTACAAGGAACAATACGTCGACCCGAACGAGCCGATCCGCCTGAACAAGTTCCTGGCCAATGCCGGCGTTTGCTCGCGCCGCGAAGCCGATGAATTCATTACGGCAGGCGTGGTGTCGGTCAATGGGCAGGTAATCACGGAGTTGGGCACGAAAATCAAGCGTGGCGACGAAGTGAAGTTCCATGACCAAACGGTCAGCATCGAACGTAAAATCTACATCGTGCTGAACAAGCCGAAAGACACCGTGACTACCTCGGACGACCCGCAGGCCCGCCGCACGGTGATGGATTTGGTGAAGGGCGCTTGCCCCGAACGCATCTATCCCGTCGGGCGTTTGGACCGCAATACCACCGGCGTGTTGCTGCTGACGAACGATGGCGACTTGGCCTCGAAACTGACGCACCCCAAGTATCTGAAGAAGAAAATCTATCACGTGCACTTGGACAAGAACTTGACGAAGGCCGATATGGACAAGATTGCAGCCGGTATCCAGCTGGACGACGGCGAAATCCATGCCGATGCCATCAGTTATACGGACGAGAACAAGAAAAACGACATAGGCATCGAAATCCATTCGGGCAAGAACCGCATCGTGCGCCGCATCTTCGAGTCGTTGGGCTACAAGGTGCTCAAGCTGGATCGCGTTTTCTTTGCCGGCCTCACCAAGAAGGGGTTGCGCCGTGGCGAATGGCGTTTCCTGAACGAGCAAGAGGTAAACTTCCTGCGCATGGGGTCTTTCGAATGACACATGTATATTAAATGTATATAGCAAAATGGAAAAGCTAAAGAGAACAAAAATCATAGACCTTTTGAAGCGCGACGACTTTGGCGCCATGGTCAATGTGAAGGGTTGGGTACGTACCCGTCGGGGAAGCAAGCAGGTCAGCTTCATTGCGCTGAACGATGGCTCTACCATCAATAATGTGCAGATTGTGGTGGACGTGGCTAACTTTGACGAGGCTTTGTTGAAAGACATCACTACGGGTGCTTGCCTGAGCGTGAACGGCGTGCTGGCCGAGTCTGTCGGCTCCGGGCAGAAAGTCGAGATCCAAGCCCGCGAGATAGCGTTGCTGGGCGCTTGCGACAATACCTATCCGCTTCAGAAGAAGGGACACTCCATGGAGTTCTTGCGCGAAGTGGCCCACTTGCGTCCGCGCACCAATACGTTTGGCGCCGTTTTCCGCATCCGCCACAACATGGCCATTGCCATCCACAAGTTCTTCCACGAGAAGGGCTTCTTCTACTTCCACACGCCCATCATCACCGCTTCCGACTGCGAGGGCGCCGGACAGATGTTCCAAGTGACTACGATGAACCTCTACGACCTGAAGAAGGACGAGAACGGCTCTATCGTCTACGACGACGATTTCTTTGGCAAGCAAGCCAGCCTGACAGTGTCCGGCCAGTTGGAAGGCGAGTTGGCTGCCACGGCCTTGGGCGCCATCTATACCTTCGGGCCTACCTTCCGTGCCGAGAACTCCAACACGCCGCGCCACTTGGCCGAGTTTTGGATGGTCGAGCCGGAAGTAGCCTTTGCCGACTTGCACGAACTGATGGACTTGGAAGAAGAGTTCATCAAGTACTGCGTGCAATGGGCGTTGGATAATTGCCAGGACGACTTGGCCTTCCTCAACAAGATGGTGGACCAAGGCTTGATAGAGCGTCTGCAAGGCGTGGTGAACACGGAATTCGTGCGCCTGCCCTACACCGAAGGAATCAAGATACTGGAAGAGGCCGTGGCCAATGGGCACAAGTTCGAGTTCCCCGTCTACTGGGGTTGCGACTTGGCCAGCGAGCACGAACGCTTCTTGGTGGAGGAACATTTCCGCAAGCCTGTCATCATGATAGACTATCCGAAGGAAATCAAAGCCTTCTACATGAAGCAGAACGAAGATGGGAAGACTGTGCAAGGCACCGACGTGCTCTTCCCACAGATTGGTGAGATTATCGGCGGCAGCGTCCGCGAGGAGAGCTACGACAAGCTGATGGCCCGCATCCAGGAACTGCACATCCCGATGAAGGACATGTGGTGGTATCTCGACACGCGCAAGTATGGCACTTGTCCCCACGCCGGTTTCGGCTTGGGCTTCGAGCGCCTGTTGCTCTTTGTCACCGGCATGGCCAATATCCGCGACGTCATTCCCTTCCCCCGCACGCCGCGCAATGCCGATTTCTAAAAACGCATATATAGCAGTTTGAGACCAGCAGGCAGGAGAGGCCCAACCTTTCTCCCGCCTGCTTTCTTTTTGGGGGAAAGGTGCAGGATGCTTGCATTATTCTGGCAAATTCTGTTTGTATTTGGGCGAGTTTCACTATCTTTGCACGGTCAAGCATAAAGAATCATCATTGGACAATCACTAATTCTTAAATACAATAACATCATGGGAGCAGTTAAATGCATTGGTATTTTGACATCCGGAGGCGATGCCCCCGGCATGAACGCCGCCATCCGCGCCGTCACGCGCGCCGCCATCTACAACGGCCTGGCCGTGAAAGGCATCTACAGAGGCTATAAAGGACTGGTGACGGGAGAAATCAAGGAATTCAAGAGCCAGAACGTGAGCAACATCATCCAGCTGGGCGGAACCATCCTGAAGACCGCCCGCTGCAAGGAGTTCACCACGCCCGAAGGCCGCCAGATTGCCTATGACAACATGAAGAAAGAGGGCATCGACGCGCTGGTCATCATCGGAGGCGACGGCTCGCTGACGGGCGCACGCATCTTTGCCGAAGAGTTTGACGTACCCTGCATCGGCTTGCCCGGAACCATCGACAACGACCTCTATGGAACGGACACCACCATCGGTTATGACACGGCCCTGAACACCATCTTGGATGCCGTGGATAAAATCCGCGACACGGCCACCTCGCACGAGCGCCTCTTCTTCGTCGAAGTCATGGGGCGCGATGCCGGCTTCCTGGCTCTGAACGGCGCCATCGCATCGGGCGCCGAGGCTGCCATCATCCCCGAATTCAGCACCGAAGTGGACCAGCTGGAGGAATTCATCAAGAATGGTTTCCGCAAGTCCAAGAACAGCAGCATCGTCCTCGTGGCCGAAAGCGAAGTGACCGGCGGCGCCATGCACTATGCCGAGCGCGTGAAGAACGAGTACCCGCAGTACGACGTGCGTGTCACTATCCTCGGACACTTGCAGCGCGGCGGCAGTCCCACGGCGCACGACCGTATCTTGGCCAGCCGTTTGGGCGCAGCAGCCATCGATGCCATTATGGAGGGACAACGCAATGTGATGATTGGCATCGACCACGACGAAGTGGTCTACGTCCCCTTCATCAAGGCTATCAAGAAGGACAAGCCCATCAAGCGCGAGTTGGTGAGCGTGCTTCGCGAACTGTCCATCTAACCCCTAAAGTAGGAAATAAGCAAAAAGGCATCCCCCAACCGGATGCCTTTTTTGTTGGGTTCAGCTACTGTAGGTGTTGGGGGAGTTGCTCAAAGTTTTGTATAGGTTCCATGGCGTTTCCATGTTCCGCGAGTCTCTTCAAGTTTTCGCCAAGCGATGAAGATATAGTAACGTAAGTTCGATATTAAGAGGAGAAGAGACAGTGAACTTCGAATCCTATATGAAAAAGTTCGCACATGCAGGATAATTTTCTGTCTTTAGGCTGAAGATATAGAAATCCAACCTAAAGATGTATATCTTTAACCTAAAGATGCACATCTTCAGCCTAGAGATGGAGTTCTTTCCGTGGAGTTCCCGGTTTTTCCCGCCGGCTTTCCGAGTTTTCTTTTCGTCTATTGAAATTTTCCCCTATTCGTTTTTATATCGAACTTACGTTCATGTATAGACTTATAGCGACCTGGATATGTGAAGTTTTCTCGTCAAAAAGCTAAATCTGCCACTCGGCTCACGAACGCTACAGCCGTGCGCGCCGCTACAGAAAACGCTACAGCACCCGATTATTTTCATTGCAACGGGCTAAAAACAAAGATTTTTGCGTAAATCTGTATAAGGAATATACCTCTTTGGAATCAAGAGAGTTAGAAGAATTACCACGTTTTGGGGTAATGACTTGGCAACCGTTCCAATTGCCGTAGTCTGCATCGCTTTGCTTGTTTGGGTAACTCTTACGGATGCAAAAATACAGAG
>CALUOW010000071.1 GCA_944322365.1 uncultured Bacteroides sp. | reverse complement strand
GGCTTATCACTTGTAAATCTGTTTACTAACAGGCCTTGTTGCCTCGTTAACTCGTCCCCTTGTCAACTTATAAATTCGTATTTTTCACTGCAAAAGTCCGCAAAAGATTTGAGAAAAACAATCCTTTTACATTTATTAGAGCGTCCGGATGCCATTATTTCGATGAAATCCCTACATTTGTAGCTCAAACCAAGCAAATTATTTCCCATGAAAGAATTGACCATCCGCATCCCCATCCGCGTCTTCGACTACGAAGAACTGGGCGCAGACGACCGCCGGCTTATCGATGCCGCCCGCGAGGCCACCCGGCGCAGCTACTCCCCTTACTCCCGTTTTGCGGTGGGAGCGGCTTTGCGCCTTCTTGACGGCACCTTTGTTTCGGGAAGCAACCAGGAAAATGCTGCTTCGCCATCCGGCCTGTGTGCCGAACGCACCACTTTGTTTTACGCCAATTCCCGCTATCCCGACCAACCCGTGGATACGCTGGCCATCGCCGCCCGCAACGAACGGGGCGAGTTCCTTGCTGCCCCCATCCCCCCGTGCGGCGCCTGCCGCCAGGTGATGTTGGAGACGGAAAAGCGCTACGGCCGCGAAATGCGCATCCTGCTCTACGGCACGCAGGGCATTTATGAAATCCAAGGCGTAAGCGGCCTGTTGCCCCTGTCTTTCGACGCATCTGCCATGAAATAAGGCGGGATACTGGGGTATCTCGACTTTTTTTCTTACTTTTGCACCCGAAAAACAGTAATATCATGAATTTATGACAAAAGACTATCCCTCCGTCCTTCTTATCTATACGGGCGGAACCATCGGCATGATTGAGAATCCTGAGACGGGCGCGCTGGAGAACTTCGACTTCGACCACCTGCTCCGCCACGTGCCCGAACTCCGGCGGTTCAACTACGACATCTGTTCCTACCAGTTCGACCCGCCCATCGACTCGTCGGACATGGAGCCTTCGCTTTGGGCAAAGATAGTCCAAATCATACATTATAATTATGACAAGTTCGACGGCTTCGTCATCTTGCACGGCACGGACACCATGGCCTATACCGCTTCGGCCTTGAGCTTCATGCTGGAGAACCTGGGCAAGCCCGTCATCCTGACCGGATCGCAACTGCCCATCGGCACCCTGCGCACGGACGGCAAGGAGAACCTCATCACCGCCATCGAGATTGCCGCCGCCCGCCGCCCCGACGGGTCGCCCATGGTGCCCGAAGTGTGCATCTTCTTCGAAAACGAACTGATGCGGGGCAACCGCACCACCAAGATAAACGCCGAGAACTTCAACGCCTTCCGCTCCTTCAACTATCCTTCGTTGGCCAAGGCGGGCATCCACATCCGCTACAACGAGCACCTCATCCGGCGCCCCGACCCCGCACGCCCCATGAAGCCCCATTACCTCTTCGATACCAACGTGGTGATGCTTACTCTCTTTCCCGGCATCCAGGAGAGCATCATTAACTCTGTCCTCCACGTCCCCGGCCTGAAGGCGGTGGTGCTGAAGACCTACGGCTCGGGCAACGCCCCGCAGAAGGAATGGTTCATCCAGCAACTGAAGGAAGCCACCGAGCGCGGCATCGTCATTGTCAACATCACCCAATGTCCCAGCGGCGGGGTGGAGATGCGGCGTTACGAGACAGGACTCCAATTGCTCCAAGCGGGCGTCATCAGCGGATACGACAGTACGCCGGAGTGTGCCGTCACCAAACTGATGTTCCTCCTGGGCCACGGCCTCGCCCTGCCCGAAGTGCGCCGGCTGATGGACTCGGACTTGGCAGGGGAAATCACCAAAGACCAACCCTGACAAGGCACAAAAGTCCGGCATTCGTGCGGCTATTCAAGGAAAAAGGCCTACCTTTGCCCCCATCTTACTAAATCATTTAATAAACAGATAAATATGAAAGCATTTGTATTTCCCGGACAAGGTGCCCAGTTCGTGGGCATGGGAAAAGACTTGTACGAAAATTCTCCCCTGGCCAAAGAACTGTTTGAAAAGGCCAACGACATCTTGGGCTACCGCATCACCGACATCATGTTCAGCGGCACGGACGAAGACTTGCGCCAGACAAAGGTGACGCAGCCCGCTGTCTTCCTCCACTCTGTCATCTCCGCCCTCTGCATGGGCGATGCCTTCCAACCCGAAATGACTGCCGGACATTCGCTGGGCGAGTTCTCCGCCTTGGTGGCTGCCGGCGCGCTGACCTTCGAAGACGGACTGAAGCTGGTGTATGCCCGCGCTATGGCCATGCAGAAGGCTTGCGAGGCACATCCCTCCACGATGGCCGCCATTATCGCCCTGCCCGACGAGAAGGTAGAGGAAATCTGCAAGCAGGTGAGCGACGAAGGCGAGGTTTGCGTGGCCGCCAATTTCAACTGCCCGGGCCAGATTGTCATCTCCGGCTCCATCGAAGGCATCAACAAGGCTTGCGAACTGATGAAAGCTGCCGGCGCCAAGCGTGCCCTGCCGCTGAAGGTGGGCGGCGCGTTCCACTCTCCGCTGATGGAGCCTGCCCGCGCCGAACTGGCCGCTGCCATCGAGGCTACGGAAATCCATACGCCGAAGTGCCCTGTCTACCAAAACGTGGATGCTTTGCCCCACACCGACCCGGCTGAAATCAAGAAAAACCTCGTGGCACAGCTCACCGCCTCCGTCCGCTGGACACAGACAGTGAAGAACATGATTGCCGACGGCGCGACGGATTTCACCGAGTGCGGCCCCGGTGCCGTGCTGCAAGGCCTTATCAAGAAGATTGACGCCGCAGTGCCCGCCCACGGCATTGCCTGAACAGGCCTAGAATAACCTGTATAAAAAAGTAGAGCCTCGAAGCCGGCAAGATTTCGAGGCTCTACTTTTTCTGTCCGTCATCTTTACAAGACATGAAGGCTGCTATACACTAGCAATCCCGCTACGGTCAGCCCGCCCACGGCCACAGGCACCCACAGATGCTTGAACCGCCACGGACGTTTGTAGCGGACGGCCCAACGGAAAAGCCCGTAGCAGAGCGCCGCCCCCAGCAGCCCCAGCAACGCGCCCGCCAGCAAATCGCCGGGATAGTGCACCCCCAGGTAAGAACGCGAATAGCACGTCAGCAACGCCCATGCCATGATGAAGAGCGTGAACCCTTTGCGCCGGAAGAGGAACATCAGGTAGAAAGCCAGCCCGAAGGTGTTGGCCGCATGGCACGAAGGGAAGCCGTAGCGTCCGCCGCGATAACCATTGACGAGGTGCACCAAGTCCGATATGGGATTGTCCGCATTGGAAGGGCGCATACGTTCGGCCCACGGACGGATGAGCGAGGCGCCCACTTGGTCGGCAAAGACGATGGTCAGCGCCACGCCCACCAAGGCAGCCACGGCCACCCGCCACGAGAAGTTGCGGAATAAGACATAGGCCAAGGCCACGTACATCGGCACCCATACCAGCTTGCCGCTGTAGGCATACATGAAAGAATCGAAAAACGGGCTATGCCAACCATTGATGGCAAGGAGCAACTGGGTATCCCAGTCGTTGAGCAGTTGCAAGAAGTCGGTCATCATATCATTAAGTCTGTGTTCAAATTTATTTTTAGAAGTCAAGAAGCAAGAACTCAAGAAGTGGAGCAGAAATGTGGCAACGAAATGTATTCTACTTGGCTTCTTAATGGGGCTTCCGGAAAATTCAGCCGCAAAAGTAAGGCTTTTATTTGAATAAAGGTACTTATCCTCTTTGTTTTCAACCGTTTTCTTGGATTTTTCCTTCACGTCCCGCGCTGCGTCCGGCAATTCTTCAAGAAAGCCGATGCCTTAACCGGCTTTTTGCACTTGGGTCTATCCCCGTCAGGGGGGCTTGTGAGCGGGTTGGAGCGGACAACGTAAAAATCCCGCTCAGTTTTTTGGGATTAAAGGGCTATTTTTCAAAGAATAATGCGTATCTTTGCGCCCATATTTCAAAAAGAGTTTTTACAACATAATATGATAGAAGGATTTCAAACTCCCGATTATGTCTTTGCAGCCAGTTGGGAGGTATGCAACAAAGTGGGCGGCATTTATACCGTCTTGTCCACGCAGGCCAATACATTGCAGGCCCAGTTTCGTGACAAATTGTTTTATATAGGACCCGACTTTTGGAAAGGGAAAGAGAATCCTTTATTCACGGAATCTGACAACCTTTGCGCCGCATGGCGCGAGTATGCCACGGAGAAAGACGGACTGTCCGTCCGTGTGGGACGCTGGAATATCCCTGGCGAGCCTATTGTGATATTGGTGGATTTCCAGCCTTTCTTCCCTCAAAAGAATGAAATTTACACGGAGATGTGGAATCGCTTCCAAGTGGATTCGCTGCACGCATACGGCGATTATGACGAAGCGTCCATGTTTGCCTATGCCACCGGCAAGGTGGTGGAGAGTTTCTACCGCTACAACTTGACGGAGACGGACAAGGTGGTGTTCCAAGCGCACGAGTGGATGACGGGCATGGCTGCCCTCTATCTGCAAACGGCCGTGCCGGAGATTGCCACCGTCTTCACCACGCACGCTACGTCCATCGGCCGCTCCATCGCCGGCAATAACAAGCCTCTGTACGATTATCTCTTTGCCTATAACGGCGACCAGATGGCGCAAGAGTTGAACATGCAATCCAAGCACTCCATCGAGAAGCAGACGGCGCACTACGTGGATTGCTTCACCACCGTGAGCCAAATCACCAACAACGAGTGCAAGGAACTGCTGGACAAGCCGGCCGACGCCATCCTGATGAACGGCTTCGAGGACGACTTCGTGCCGAAGGGCGCCGCCTATGCCGGCAAGCGCAAACGGGCCCGTGCCTTGAAGTTGCGCATCGCCAACTGCCTGTTGGGGCAGGAATTTGGAGACGACGTGCTGCTTGTTGCCACCAGCGGCCGCTATGAGTTCAAGAACAAAGGCATAGACGTCTTCTTGGAAGCACTGAATCGCTTGAACCGCGATAAGAACCTGAAAAAGCAAGTTTTGGCCTTTGTCAATGTCCCCGGATGGGTGGGCGACCCCCGCGAGGACCTGCAAAAGCGCCTGAAGAGCAAGGAGAAGTTCACCACTCCCTTGCCCTGTCCCCTCATCACTCATTGGCTGCACGACATGACGCACGACCAGGTGCTGGATATGCTGAAGTATCTGGACCTCAACAACCGTCCGGAAGACAAGGTGAAAGTCATCTTCGTGCCCTGCTACTTGGACGGGCGGGACGGCATCGTCAACAAGACTTATTATGATATGGTGCCCGGCCTCGACCTCAGCGTTTATCCCTCGTACTACGAGCCGTGGGGCTATACCCCGCTGGAGAGCGTCGCTTTCCGCGTGCCCACCATCACCACCGATTTGGCCGGCTTCGGCTTGTGGGTGAACAGCTTGCGCAACCAGCATGGCATTGAAGACGGCGTGCAGGTGCTGCATCGTTCGGACTACAACTATTCCGAGGTGGCAGACGGCGTGAAAGACACCATATCGCTGTTTTCCACAAAGAGCGCGGACGAGGTGAAGGCCATCCGCAAGCGTGCCGGACAGGTGGCCGAGCAAGCCTTGTGGAAACACTTTATACAATATTATTATGAGGCCTACGACATTGCTCTGCGCCATGCCTCGAAGCGCCTCTTGGGTTAACGAACATAATTTATCACTCAAGTTATCATACAATGAAGATTAAAGTTAGTAATGTAAACACTCCCAATTGGAAAGACGTGAATGTGAAATCTCACATCCCGGCCGAATTGGAGAAACTGTCTGAACTGGCTCGCAACATTTGGTGGGCATGGAATTACGAGGCTACCGAATTGTTTAGAGACCTTGACCCTGCCATTTGGAAAGAAGTGGGCCAAAACCCGGTTCTCCTGTTGGAGCGCATGAGTTACGCAAAGCTCGAGGCTTTGGCCAACGACAAAGTCATCTTGCGCCGCTTGGAAGCTGTATATTCCAAGTTCCGCAACTACATGGACGTGGAACCTGACAAGAAGCGTCCCTCTGTGGCATACTTCAGCATGGAGTATGGCTTGACACACGTACTTAAGATATATTCCGGCGGACTCGGTGTGTTGGCCGGCGACTATCTGAAGGAGGCTTCGGATAGCAACGTAGACATGTGCGGCGTAGGCTTCCTGTACCGCTATGGCTACTTCACGCAAACCCTTGCTATGGACGGCCAACAGATTGCCAACTACGAGGCGCAGAACTTTGGCCAATTGCCCATCGACCGCGTGCTGGACGAGAACGGCCAGCAAGTCGTTGTGGACGTCCCTTATTTGGACTACTATGTTCATGCCTATGTTTGGCGTGTCAATGTGGGCCGCGTATCCCTCTACCTGCTGGATACGGACAACGAAATGAACAGCGAGTTCGACCGCCGCATCACGCACCAGCTTTATGGTGGCGATTGGGAAAACCGCTTGAAACAGGAAATCCTGTTGGGCATCGGCGGTATCTTGACGCTGAAGAAGTTGGGCATCAAGAAAGACATCTACCACTGCAACGAGGGACATGCCGCGCTCATCAATGTGCAACGCATCTGCGATTATGTGGCCGAGGGTTTGACCTACGACCAAGCCATCGAGTTGGTTCGCGCCTCTTCGCTCTACACCGTGCACACGCCGGTTCCTGCCGGTCACGACTACTTCGACGAAGGCCTCTTCGGCAAGTACATGGGCGGCTATCCCCAACGCATGGGCATCAGCTGGGACGACCTGATGGACTTGGGCCGCAACAATCCGGGCGACAAGGGCGAGCGTTTCTGCATGTCCATCTTCGCCTGCAACACGTCTCAGGAAGTCAACGGCGTAAGCTGGTTGCACGGCAAGGTATCTCAAGAGATGTTCGCACCCATTTGGAAGGGCTACTTCCCCGAAGAAATGCACGTGGGCTACGTGACCAATGGCGTGCACTTCCCCACTTGGAGCGCCACGGAATGGAAGCAACTCTACGGCGCGCACTTCGACGAGAACTATTGGTTCGACCAGTCCAATCCCGAATATTGGAAAGCCATCTACGATGTGGCTGACGAGGAAATCTGGAAGACCCGTATGCAGCTGAAGAACAAGCTTATCGACTACGTACGCAAGTCCTACCGCGAGACTTGGTTGAAGAACCAAGGCGATCCCTCGCGCATCGTCTCCCTGCTGGACAAGATCAACCCCAACGCCCTGCTGATAGGCTTCGGACGCCGCTTTGCCACCTACAAGCGCGCACACTTGCTCTTCACCGACTTGGAGCGTTTGGCCAAGATTGTGAACAATCCCAACTATCCCGTACAATTCATCTATACGGGCAAAGCACATCCGCACGATGGAGCCGGCCAAGGCTTGATTAAGAAAATCATCGAAATCTCCCGCCGTCCCGAGTTCTTGGGTAAGATTATTTTCTTGGAGAACTACGACATGAAGCTGGCCCGCCGCCTCATCTCCGGCGTGGACATTTGGCTGAACACGCCGACCCGTCCGCTCGAAGCATCCGGCACGTCCGGCGAAAAGGCGCTGATGAACGGCGTTGTGAACTTCTCCGTATTGGATGGCTGGTGGCTGGAAGGCTATCGCGAAGGCGCCGGATGGGCATTGACCGAGAAGCGCACGTACCAAAACCAAGAATACCAAGACCAACTGGATGCCGCTACCATTTACAGCATCCTGGAGCAGGAAATTCTTCCGTTGTATTATGCCCGCAACCAAAAGGGCTACTCCGAGGGTTGGGTGCGTACCATCAAGAACTCCATCGCGCAGATTGCTCCGCACTACACGATGAAGCGCCAGTTGGACGACTACTACTCGAAGTTCTACAACAAGGAAGCCGAACGCTTCAAGACGTTGGCCGCCAATGGCTATGCCAAGGCCAAGGAAATCGCTGCTTGGAAGGAACAAGTGGTAGAGAAGTGGGACAGCATCGAGGTGGTGTCCAGCGAGAAGACCGAAGACTTGGTGAAGGGCTCCATCGAAAGCGGCAAGGAATACACCATTACCTACGTCATTGACGAAAAGGGATTGGACGATGCCATCGGTTTGGAACTGGTAACGACCCACACGGGCGAAGACGGCAAGCAGCACATCTACTCTGTCGAGCCGTTCAGCGTAGTGAAGAAGGATGGTTCGCTCTACACGTTCCAAGTGAAGCACAAACTGGAGAACGCAGGCAGCTTCAAGATTGCCTACCGCATGTTCCCCAAGAATCCCGATCTGCCCCACCGTCAGGACTTCTGCTACGTCCGTTGGTTCTATTGATGATAGATTTGACAGATACTGATACGAAAGGCGCGCTCCGCATGACAGGGGCGCGCTTTTTTTGTAGTTATTGCCATTCGCTTCATAAGCGCTTGGTTCCTTTCTGCAAGGCATCCGATTCCATAATCTGAAAAATGTATACACAAGATGCTTTCAAGTATCTTCTTCCTTCGTTTTTTCTTCGTTCCTAAGGAGACGAACATGGAACGAAGATGGAACGAACATGTCCCGAATTTGTCTTATGCGTTTTGCGAGGGAGATTAAACGCATGGAAAAGGTAACATATTCTGATATTCTATGCGGAACGAAGCGGATTTTTCGCAGGCTTAGGAGAATTGTTCGACAATGCAGGATCTAATTTGTATCTTTAGGCTAAAGATGTGTATCTGTAGCCTAAAGATGTGTATCTGTAGGCTACAGACGGACATCTGCAACTTGAAGATGTAATTTCTATCAAGCATAACAGATTTTTGCGTCAATCTCCTCTTTGAAATCAAGAGGGGTTAGAAGGGTTACTCATTTTCCGGCAACTCTTACGGATGCAAATACAGTAAAAATATAGCAGACAAAAGAAAAATGAAGCTATATTTCTTTTTGCCTGCTTATGTTGTGCTTATTCAATTGACAAGATGGTGTGTCTTATATCGTTTCTATTTTCCCACATATAATCTGATATAATTACTCGGCGACCCGAACCTCTTCTTGAAAGCCTGCGAGAAATGCGACCTGTTCTTGAACCCTACCATGTAACCGACATCCTGCGCCGTCGCGATATTCTCAAGCAACAGGGTCTTGGCTTTTTCCAACCGATGATCCATAATCCACCGCTGGGGAGGAAGGGGGCAGACTTTGGCAAAGTCGCGCTTGAAGCGGCAAGTTGGCGGTTTCGGTCTGAACAAGTTTCAGGTAGCCAAAGCATTCCTCCACGCGGAGGTTGGTCAATCCAAACGTTTTAATCTTTTTCATAATATATAATCATTTTGGTTTCTTGGGCAAATGTAGGCTTCTCTTTCGGTAATCCCGCAGGATTCGTGCTGTCCGAGCCTCGGATGGGTGAAATCCGCTCCGATTAGAGCTGTCCGAGCTGCCGACGGTGCTTGCAGAATGATTTTATTATTTCCTATAAGAAAAGAATTCTAAAGGCATAAATGTACGCTGATTTTTCATTAAATTTGCAGCAATTCTGCTTTTGGGTGGCAGAATAAATAATTAAAGTAAAGGAAGAATGCATGGATTTTCAAGAATTAAGGCAACAAATTAAGAGATACGAGAATGATGAGTTCCTTATAGCATCTACGGAAATGCAGGATGTTGTATTTGCATTGGGCAAGGAGGACGTAACAGAACTGATTACAGAAATAGGAATTATTCCGGAAGACATCGCACACGACTCTTCGGAAGAAAAGTTATATTCCAAGACTTCAGATATCCTTTTTGCTAAAGCATTAGAATTTATGAATTTTGATGTGGAAGTCCTTAGAGTACGTGCCGATGCCGCAGATATTGTAGCGAAAAGCAAATATCATGCTTATTCGTTGGTAGGAGATGCAAAAGCATTTCGATTGAGCCGCACGGCGAAGAATGCAAAAGACTTCAAAGTTGACTCGATGGTACAATGGAAAGGGACAAATGACTATGCAGTTCTTGCATGTCCTTATTTTCAATATCCAGTAAAGAGTTCTCAAATTTACAAGGAAGCTCTGAATGGAAACGTGATGCTTTTTAGCTGGGAGTGGTTATATATCATGTTGAAAGAAGGGATTACTGAAACATCACAGATAAACCTACACACTATTTGGAATCAATCAGCGCAGATAGGTACAAACGTAACGATACCTGAACAGAAAAATTGTTTTATTTCGGAGCAGGACAATAATATACGCCAGATTTTGGGCATTTCAGAAGAAACTTTTGCTACGTACCTCTCTGACATCAAACAAAAACTATGTATGCGTGGAAACGAAGAAATTCTTTATTATCAGGGGGAAATAGAACGTGTAAAAAGGCTCAGCCACAATGAAGCTATCAAAGAACTTCTTATGCGCATGAAATTGGATTCCAAGATTGAAACCATCCAAAACTTCATAAACCGAATTTCAAATGAAAACTGACATGAATGATTATAAAAACCAAATCATAAATGGGAATTGTGTGGAAGTGATGGACAAATTTCCAGACAATTTCATAGATTTAACCGTAACCTCTCCTCCGTATGACAATTTGCGGGTGTATAAGGGTTATTCTTTCCCGTTCGAAGAAATAGCCAAGCAACTTTACCGGATAACTAAACCGGGAGGGTGCGTGGTTTGGGTCGTATCTGATGCCACAATCAACGGGTCTGAAACTTGCACATCATTCAGACAAGCTTTGCAATTCGTAGAATGCGGATTTAATCTGCATGATACAATGATTTTTCAAAAAACCAATCCTGTCCCTCAAATATACAGGAAACGATATACCAATGTATTTGAATATATGTTTGTATTCTCAAAAGGGGCAGTAAAAACCCATAATCCTATCAAGATCCCTTGCGAACATGCCGGACTTGAATTAAAAGGAACAACGTATAAAAACTATTCTAAAGGAGAGCAAACACGCAGCAAATTAGCAAATCCAGTCAAGGATGAGAAGCAAAAGGGGAATATTTGGGAATACGTTGTGGGAAAGAAAGCGGTGGATCAAGAAGCGAAAGGGCATCCAGCCCCATTTCCTTATCAATTAGCTTACGATCACATTTTTTCATGGACAAACGATGGCGACATAGTTCTTGATCCGATGTGTGGCTCTGGCACTACGTGTGTTGCCGCATACGAACTAAACAGAAATTATATTGGCATTGATATAAGTGAAGAATATTGTGAATTGGCAAGGAAAAGATTGGAAAGTCATAGAGAAACACGTGGCTTATTTGCAGAGAATACAGGAATCACAGATGCTATTGTAATACAAAATGGGAGTATAAAAAATAGTCATGTTTCTTATAATGGGAATCTCGTGTTAAATATGTAATTTTTATTTTGCAAAAGAAGCACCGCCTCCCAGAGAGACGATGCTTCAAATATAGTTTTAGTAAAATCCTTAGCCCAGCGGGTTCTCCGTCACCCCTTCATCGTCATTCCCGCCCGAAGACGAAGCGGACGAATCCAGTTTCAGTTCCTCCCAGAACGTGTTTTCGCTGACGAGCGAGCGGGTGCTGACCTGACCGCCCACCGAGCGTGCCACTTCGGGAATGAAGCGGACGCGCGTACCGACAATCTGCT
>CALUOW010000070.1 GCA_944322365.1 uncultured Bacteroides sp. | reverse complement strand
GCGACGTTGGAAGGCGGTACCCCCCTCTACGAAGCCTATTACTACGACCTGAAAGGGCGCGTGACGAAGCAAGTGCGTACCAACCTGCTGGGCGGCGCGGACGTGACGACCACGGCGTACACCCTGACGGACAAACCCTCGTCCATGACGCACACGCACACGGCCAGTGGAAAGACAACCCGCACCGAGACCTACGGCTTGCTAGACAACCCTGACATTTACTCTTAATGGCAATCAACAAATATTTTTATTTCTTTAACTGTATTCTTTGCTGATTGTCAGTAATAATATTTTTTGCAAAAAAATAATTGATAGCAGTATGAAGAAGATTTTTTTGCACTCATTGTTATGGCTGTAGCAGTGATCGGAGGGTATATTTACCAAAAGCACAGCCCAAAATCCCAGTTGTCAGATATCGCATTGGCCAATATGGAAGCATTGGCAATGGGAGAATGGACTCCTGATGGGTGGACTTGCTTTTGGCGTTATTCTGATAATCTGTCTAGTGATTTGTTTGTGACGATAATACGTTGTCGTGATTGTTATACTACAACAGCGACCACTGCTTATGCTTCGGGTTATTGTTGGCATTAAGCCATACTAGAAAGAGGTAAAAGAGAATATTTGCCAAATAGTCTTATTGCAGGTTTAGTTTTAGCACTTTCAATAAGGCTATCCTTTTCTTAATTTCTTATGAAAACATTATTCAAAGGCTTATCGTGCATAATGCTATGCTTGTTTTATGCATGCAGCCCTACCGGTACGGAGATGATTACCTCATTTTCCAAGACGGACATCCTGAAGGCGCGAATCAAGGAGGTGCCGACCCCTTTCTTATTGCCCCGCTTTATGGGTGTCATGGGCGACAGGTTATTGATATACAAAGACAAGGAAGACACGTTGTTCCAATCCTTTGCATTGCCTTCTTGCGATTATCTCGGTAGTGCCGGCACTCGCGGGCAAGGTCCGGATGATTTTGGCCTGCCGGATACGCGCAGTTTCTGCATGGGCGACAGCACCTTTGCTTTCTTAGAGGCGGGCAGCAACCTTTTTAAGACCGTTTCTTGGCAAGACGCGTGCTTGAAAGTGACTCGAGTGGAAAGTTTCTTGTCTGCGGGCATTTCCAATAACGGTTTTTACCCCTTGGCCGATAGCATTTACCTTTTACAAGGCAATCTTGCAGGGGATGACGAGTTCTATTTGTTGGACAAAAAGACGAACCAGCTTACCCAAGTATCGCCTGATTGTGGCATTGGACAACCGGATTCCCGATGAACTTTATTTGTATGACTTGCCGGCATTATAAAGGATGCCTTCATAAATCAAAAATAGTATAGGATGAAAAAGCTACTTATTTGTTTGATTTCCCTTGCGGCACTGTCGTTTACCGCTTTTGCCCAACGCACTGCGGCCGAATGGAAGACCATTGACAATTCCTTCTACACCCTTACCATCCCGGCGGATTGGACAGCTTTTCCACCGGAAGAGAGCGATGGCATCCATCCTGAAGAACGGGATGGCGGGCCTTATCGTCTTTGTTACTTGGGCTGGGTTTCTGCCTTGAACGAGATGGGGGAGAACGCCGGCCCCATGCTCTTCATTGAAGGCGCCCGCCGATTGGACGGGAAACCGCTCTCCATCCGGACAATCGATGCGGAGAAGATGAAAGCCAATGAACCCCCGTTGGCACGCCATGCGGTCAGGACTGAGTTGAAAGGCAAGCCCGGCCAGTTGCGCTACCAAATTACCAAAGAATCACAAATGATGTCTACTGCCGGAAGCAGTTGGTATAAAAGCCGGGAATTTGTCCTTTTGCAGAAAGGCGGAGAGACCGTATATTGGTTGCTGCTCACCGTGGGAGAGCAGTATTACCGGCAGCACCCGGAGATACAGCCGGTGTTTGAAAAGGTGCTGGACTCGTTCCGGCCGAAGGAGGCGGAAGAATGATTATTCCACCACCATGATCACCGTTTCTTCGTCCCCGAACGCCTCTACCTCCGGCACGCCGGGCAGTTGTTCTTTCAGCTTTTTGCCTTCAAAGGAAAAATAGAGCAAGCTGTCCGTCGCTCCCATACGCTGGGCGCTGAAGGATTTTCCTCCAATCGTAAACGGGATTTCCGGGAATATGGGATGTCCCTTCTTGTCCTTGGCAAGCGGGAGGGAGAAACATTCCCCCGTCTGCTTGTCATAGACGATGGTATACAGTTTCACGGCATTGGCCTCACGGTTCAGGGGGCAATCATGCCCTTCGGTAATGCCGATGAGGATACGCCGGTCGGTTTCCAAGAAAGAGTCTATCAACCAATATCCCGTCAGGTCGTTGGACGTGCTACCCACGACATACTTCCCCGTAGGACGTTTCAGCGCGCCGAAGTCCAGCCGCCATACGGCTTTCAGCGTAGATGCGTCTTCCAGTTCATAAACCGTGTCATCGAATCCTATCCGGATGCGGGGCTTGCCGCCATAGGCATACACATTGCCGCTTGTCTCTGCATTCCGGTAGGTACCGGCAGGCGGATAGTCTTCCGCATCGTTCAGCGTGAACAGACAGAGCGTGTCGCCCCTTGTTCCGAACGTATAGAGCCGCGAACTGAAACGCTCCGGCGAGAAATAGCCGCCATCCATGACGTAAACTCCTCCCTTCTGCAGCGGCAAGAGGCTGACCAACCGGTCGGGCGTACACGTATCGGCCGAGGCACGCAATTCATCCCAAGGCAAGGCCGCGACGAACCCGCCGGTTTTCTTGCCCTCCCGCGCCACATACAAGGCTCTGATCTGACGGAGCGAATCATCGTATCCGGCAGTGCCCAACACCCGTTTTGCATTCAGGAAATAATGTCCTTTGCCCATAGGCTCTATCGTGATGTCATTGCGGAACAGCTGCTTCACGGCCTTATACTTGTCGTCCAATAGATACATACCCTCGGCAGCTTGCATCACCCACTCGCCATCCGCCTTCAGCAGAGCGTTTTCGACAAGGTGGGCTTCCACCCCCGTGCCGTGCAACACGGGCGTTCCCCATTCATTGGCCTTCAACGCCCGCACGTTCTTCAGCGCGGCGGCCACGTCGATGGTCTTTGCCCCGGCGGTCACTATCTTCGGTTGATACTTGATGCCTGCGGGCGGACGATAGTCGGCTGCAAAGGTATCCACACTTGCGCCTTGCCTTTCCGGTTTGGCGGCGGTTTCATCCTGGTTCGTGCCCGGGCGGCGGTTTCCGCAAGAAGCGAGCAAGAGCAGGGACAGGGCTATTATACAAATCCGGTTCATGGTTCTCAATTTTGATGGTTATGAGCGCAAAGGTAGAGAAAACATCCGGAATATCCAAGATGTCCTAGCCGCTTACGCCTCTTGCTACCGGGCTGGATAGGAATCGCTTCGATAATAACTAAGGGAGCTGCTGGCAAGTGTTAGCCAATAGCTCCAGTCTTTGTATGGAAGGACTCCAGTCCTCGTTCGCAAGGACTGGTGCTAGGACTTAATCCGCCCGTTCCCTTTATTGCTATTAATTCCGCCAACAGCTTAGCATATCAGTATGCGCTTGCATCCAATGCCAGGCGGAAGCCCAGGTAGTTGTAACCTTTCGCCGGATCGTCGTATGTACGTATAGAGGGCAGGCAGAATATCTCACTGGCCCTCCATGCGCCTCCGTGTGCTACTTTGTATACCCCTATGGGGCTTCCTGTGGGATTCGTTTCGCTGATATTCGGATAGGGGGCATACCAGTCGTGACACCATTCCATCACATTGCCACACATGTCATAGATTCCTAATGAATTGGGCAGTTTCTGCATGACGTTGTGTACGGTTTCTCCTGCATTCCCTTTGGCCCAAGCTACTTCGTACAGGTGGTCTGAACCTGCGTAGCGCTGTGAACTTTGTTTTTCACCTCCGCGTGCGGCGTACACCCATTCGGCATCTGTGGGAAGCCTGAAATGTCGGCCTGTACGTTGGCTCAGGGCTTCTATGAATAGCTGTGCCTCATGCCAACTGACGTTCGTCACCGGCAGGTGTTTCCCTTTTGTTGCGGACGGATTGTTTCCCATGACTTCTTGCCATAACCCTTGCGTTACTTCGCAGGCTCCTATGTAATAGTCGGATAATGTGACTTGGTGCTTGGGCATCTGTTCTGCCAGCCATTTGCGTGTGAAGTTATCTTCGCCTTCCAGTGCCTCTTCCGATTCACCCAATTGGAATGTCCCGCCTTTGACGAAGACCATTTGCAAGGTTTCAGTCCCGATGGTCAGTTGAAGGTTGGCTGGGATGGGTTCGTAACGTACCCATAGGACAATGCTGTTGATTATAATCCAGGCGGCAAGCAGCACTGCCAGATATTTGCCTGAGGTGGTAATATGAAGTTTCATAAGCTGATAGAGTTTTAGTTATAGCATAGATAGTCAATCGTTTCCCCACATATCGATGAGCGGATAGTGTTGGAAGGCAGGGGCATCCTCGAAAGGTTGCCATCCGAACCAAGCGTAGAAGCCATTGGCGTAATATCGCAGGCCTTTGCTTTGCGGGAAAAGGCTGCCGAGAAGCAACAGGCACAAAAGGAAGACCACGTAGGCTCCCGCAGCTTGGAGGATTCCTTGCAGTATCTGCTTCCTGCCTTTTTGGCCTTTGGCTTGTTTCGTGTCGGGAATGATGAGGGATTCTTCCTTTCCGCTCTCCAATTCTCTCCTTTCTTGTTCTGCCAAGAATTGTTTGTGTGTTTTCTTGATTTCTTCCACAAATTCTTTTTTGCTGTCGTCTAGTTCCTTTAGTTCCTGTATGGCTCTCATGGCTTCCAGGTGTGCTCCGCTCATTCCTTTTAGCGGTCTGGAGCTGTTTGCTGTTGGAGTATAGGAAGAATTGTTTTCAGCAATGGTTGTTGGGGACGGGGTGGAATTGGAAGTAGGCTTAGAAGTGGCAACTTGCATGTACTTGGGGGATGGACCATAGTCATTCTCCTCTTCAGACGAGTCCCTACAGAACCAAATCGTCAGGCGTATGAAGTAAATGAAGCAGCCGACTGACCATCCGAGTATGAGGTATGGATTTGAGGTGGCAAATATGAAGATGCTCAGCAATGGCATGAGATAGAGCATCAATATGTTCCATCCGCTTTTGTCGATGTCGTGCAGGCGGCGGACAGACACGGTCAGTCCGGGCAGGAAGAAGGCGAGGTTGCACAGGCAATAGAGCAGGCTGACAGGTTGTCCCCATACTTCAACGGTTGGTGAAGGGGTAAAGAATGCTATGATATTTACTACCACTTGGAAAAGGGTGAAATACCAGTATTCAGACCGGCGTGCCCTGCCGGAGAAGTTCGCATAGTTCTTGATAAAAGCCGAATATACCGCTTCGCCAAAACTTAAGGTAGGCTGCTCGTCTATATAAAACGGCCTGTAAGGCGGATTGTTGTTGTCCTTTGCCGTTTCTTTTACAAGGGGCGCTCCGCATTGTGGGCAAGTGGTGGCTTTGTCAGATACCATTGCACCACATTCATAACATTTAATTAAAGCCATGTTCAATCCTCCATTTTATAGCTATTCCATATTCTTGTAATTCCAGATATCAAAGCCTTCGAAGAGATCAAAGGTGTAGTAACCAGGCTCATGATGTCTGGCCTTGATGCCGTTTACGAAGAGAAGGTAGATGATTATTCGTTTCTGTGCGGGCTTTCCTATAGCCGATTTTAGCCTGTCATACTTTTCCTTCAGGTTGTCAAGGGTTCCTTGGTCTGCCGTATAGATCAGATGGACAAAGTAGTTGACTTTGTTTAGTTCATCAATAGGAAAGTCCGCGCTTAGTTTCAACAAATCTTTTTCGATATTGGTTTCTGGGACATTGTGTGCTTTGAACTCCAAAAGGTGCAGACGTTTCCACTTGTTGTCGGCATACTGGTGGATGCACAGGTCGATGTTGCCAGATCTGCCATTTTCATCGATGCTTGGCTTTTGCCCTTTCTTAAAGGAATAGCTGTTCAGTGTAGGTGTTTCCACGGAATACTTCAACCCTTCCGCCGTCCTGCAAAAGTGGTCGATAAACAGTTGTTTGAACTCCTGTTCGCTTTGTCGCTTTGCACCGCTCTTGCGCTGTGATGGATAAATCAGTTTGATGTCTCCCGTATCTTGTTCCATTTTGATTAAGTCGCGGAATGCGTCGCGAATTATGTTTTCTACTACGTTTTGCATATTGTGAATCATTAATAGTGATGGTTTAATTCTTGTTTTCTTTCTTTGGTCGGTTTATTTCTGTAGTCTCGAGGTTGATGCCTTGTGCCCCGTCTGTAGTTTCTTTAATTAATCCCATGATTTCACCTTCTTCGTTGATGATGAGGTTGCCGTTTCTTCCTTTTGCCTCACCCGAAGGCAGGGGGATGAAAGACGGATCCACACTTTTGTTTTCAAACTTTGCGCTTATTGTCGGCATGAGTTGCAATGCATTTAATTCATTGGTTCCCTCGAATCCTATGATATATAACTCGTTCCTCTTTTTGATGAGTTTCTCTATCTTTGAGAAGAAACTCTCATCTTTGTCTGTCTGGGAAGCCAAAGGGAAAATATAGGGGTTAGGTATGCTGTCTTCCAGATCCAATAAGGCGTAGGGAAGATCCTCTGAGCTTTCCATGGGAGTGGCTTTAGCGATTATTTGATTATGTGTGTCGGGATACACATATTTCACCCAGTACTCAGAGTGTGGTATAATATCCCAATTCCCCGTTTCTATGGTATAAATGCGATTGTTGGTAAGTTGTAATACCGTGATATCTGTATAAGATGCAACTCCGTAATTTATGCGTGCGATTAACAATGCTCTGGCGTTGTTCAGTTCTGTCAATAACTTGGTGCGTATGGCATACCGGTCTATCGGTGATGCAGTGACAACGCTTTGGCTGGTCAGTATAGTGCCATCTTCGGAAATAATGGCACCTGTGCCGTATGTCCTGACCTCTTTCTCCTCGTTGCGATAATCGTAGAATTCATCGGTTATAGGGCTGTACTGGAAGAACTCATTGCCCGTACGTATCACGTAGTAAATGTTATGTTCTATGTAGACCAGCCCGGCAGCGCAAGTTTCGTATAGCTCTTTTTCGCTTTTCTCGCAGGCCGTCAGCATGCTTGTGCAGATGGCTAAAAGCATGAGCCTGATAATAGTAACATGATTCTTCATTGCTTCGTTGTTGAAAAGTTAATTATTAATTGAATCTTGCAATCATTCTTGTGGTACAGGATAAGACAGGTATTCCGCCAAGCTTTTTTCCGCTATTGTTGCACGTAGGGGATAGTATGCCCTTGGCAACTCTAAATCGGGTTCAGTCAGGCAATCAATCTGCCAACACCAGACGGAATCTTCTTTCACCAAGTCAAATTGTGAAATCACTGGCTTCCAATTTTCTTGGGTTAACTCTTCAGGCAGGGAAGGCTCGCTGAGGATTCTTTCTTGAATCAGTTTCATCAGCTGCTCTTCTTTTTCCGGCAAGAATATATCATTAAACGTCAATACCTTCTGCTTTTCCAAGCTGTAGAAGAACGTGCTTTCAAAATAACAATGCGACGAAGGACAAGTGATTTCCAAGGCACTTACGGACAGCCACCCGCGATCTTCATCGTAACGACACCTTATGCCCAAGTGGTAATTATCCCAGTAATCTTCGTCTGCTTGTACTATTTTCCGTGCAGCTCCTTTGAAGTTCAAGTTGTTTGCTTCTTCTGTCAGTGTCTTTTTGTCGTCTATGAGGTGTGATTCTAAGAGGTATCTGTCAAACAACTCTTTATAAAAGCCCGTCAAATCGTAATCTTTTACTTGCGCGGGGTAAACCAACATAAAATCCCGACAGGAAACTCGTTCGGATTCTCTGCTTATCAAGAAATCGTTTCTTAGGTCTATGCTGTCATAAACCACAGAAACGCGTTGGTTGGAATGCACAGTATACCCGATTCCTGACAGAAGTATGATGGCTGCCATGCTTCCTAATACCCATGTCAACTTCCTTTTGTATGGTTGGGGTGATTGGGGTACAGAAGCGTTTGTGGCATTCCTTCTTTGAGGATGCTTTTCCGAAGATTGGGGCGGCAATGTATATTGTCCGCTTTCGTTTGGAGTTCCCATAAATTCCTGATGCGTATTCTTGATGTTCTTGACGACATCTTCCGCGATTTCAGGCTTTTCTTTGACTTGCTGCAAGGCTTTCATGGCCTCGACATGTGCTTTCCCGATTTTTCCCATAAGTGATTTTGGGCAGTTTTGTGTCCTTGCAGATTCCCCAACCCGGACGGGTTTAATCCTGTTTTGGTAGAAAGTCTTGGCCATATAAAGAAAAAGCGCGGGAATCTGTACCTGTTACTCGTCCCACACTTCGAGGCCTTCGCATTGCCCACCCAGTCCGAACGAGCAACGCAGAAGCCCACGCCGATATGTATAATGACTCGGTGTACGCCATGTGAAATGGGTACACCGAGGACATAAACATATCCCGCAGACATCTACCGTTGCTTTGTTTTTGACTGGGTTGAAAGTTGCGAAGTTTCGAAGTGTCAAAGACAAAACGCTAAGTAAACGTCTTTCTTTATATATGTCCGTTTCCCGCCCACCCGGCTTCTGCAAAAAAAGCCTGTGGATACGGAAAACGCTACAAAGCTATGAATTTAATCGGTGATTTCCAATGATTAGACGAGGAAATTTATTTCATCCCCTTTGGCAGCCTCACCTCAAACCTTGTCCCTTCTCCTTCCTTGGAGGTGACGGTCACTTTGCCTTGCAGAAGCCCGGCCAATGTTTGGACAAGGCTAAGGCCGAGACCGGCGCCTTGGATGAACTCGTCCACCTTGTAGAAGCGGTCGTAGATGTAGGGCAGGGAGACTTGGGGGATGCCTTTGCCGGTGTCTTCGACGTAGAAGACGACGGCATCGGCCCCATCCTCGCGGCATCCGAGGGTGATATGCCCGTGCGACGTGAATTTACGGGCGTTGTTCACCAGATTTACCAGAATCTGCCGGAGGCGTGCTTCGTCCGTCCGGATGCGCAGGGTTTCGTCCGCAGGCAGCTCCAGGAGCATTTCCACGCCTTCTTGGCGTTCTTCCCGGCTCTGTAGGTCATACACTTTTTTCAGCAGGTCGTCCACGAGGCATTCGTCGGGGTGAAGTTCGACATGTCCCGAATCGAGGTTGGAGATGTCCAGCACGTCGCCCACCAGCTTCAGAAGCAGTTGGGTGTTTTTGTGGATGATGCTTGTGAATTCTTTTACCTCGCCGGCAGAGTATTGTTCGATGTCGTCCAGCAGCGACGAGAAGCCGACGATGGCGTTGAGCGGCGTGCGGATTTCGTGCGTCATGTTGGCCAGGAAGGCGGACTTCACGCGGTCGGCTTGCAAGGCGCGGTCGCGTGCGGCAATCAGCTGGGCTTCGGTGTCTTTATAGTATTGCACGCTCTGGCTGATGCCCAGCACCATGTAGGGCGAGCCGTCTTGCAGGCCGTCGTAGGCCACGCTGGAGAACTCCCACCATTCGTAGACGCCGTCCCGGTGGCGCAGGCGCAGGGGCGAACGCTTGTTGTGGGTGTTGCCTTGCCGCACCTGGGTGAAGTCGGCTACGGCGGCGGGCACATCGTCGGGGTGAATCATGGCGCGCAGTTCGGCGCGGGTCAGTATGCCGTCGTGTCCCGGATAGCCCATGTAGTGCAGCAGGCGGGGCGGGAAGTAGAAGGTGTCCTTGTCCATGTCGTATTGCCAGTTGAAGATGTCGCTGTCTTCCATGGTCATGTGCAGCAACAGGCGTTGGCGTTCTTCGTCCGAGATGTTGTGGCACAGGATGGCTATGCCGTTCAGCCGCTCTCCATCCAGCAGGGGGATGATTTCGCCTGAGACGGGGAAGTAGGTGCCGGTCTTTATTTCTTGTACAAACGATTTCTCCGGGATGGGCGTCGGCGTCTTCTCTTCCATGACCTTTGCTATCAGGTCGTGCAAGATGTCTTGTCCGTTGCAGATGATGCGCAGGTAGGTGCCCGCCTTGCGTCCCTCGTAGTTCTCGTCCATCGGCAGGGCCAGCATGTGCAGCATGGCGGGGTTGATGAAATGCAGCTCCATGTCTGTGCCGTAGGTCACCAGCCCGTCGCGGAAGGAACAGAAGATGTGGTTGAACTCGTTGCGCTGCTTCACCAGTTGCTCCTGCACCATCAGGCGGGTTTGCATCTCCTTGCGTCGGCGGCTTTCAAGGCGGTTCAGGTGCAGCAACCAGCCGATAATCAAGGTTACGAGCAGCAACAACGCCGCTGCGCCGCCTATCAGCCATGTTTGGTACAACTCCACCCACGAAGCGCCGAAGATGACGCCTTGCTTCTCCACCACGCTCCGGCTCAGGTCGAATTGTTGCACGGCCCGCAGGTTGTAGAGGAACGTGCCTTTCCGGTCGGCGAACCCCAGCGACGCGGGTTGTGCTCCTTTCAGCACTTGGGCGGCCATCAATCCCGCTTGGTAGCCCATGTCGTATGGCTCCATGTCGTAGGCGCAAAGGCTGCCGTTGCTCACGGCCAGGTTCTGGAGGGCATAGATGGGGGCGGCAAACGAGTTGGCTGCCACGAAGGACATGAACTGCGTCCAGTTGGGCGCGATGACAATGTGGTTGGACGCGTTTTCCGTGTAGCAAATTTCCTTTATCACCCGGGCAGGCATTTCGGCCAGCATGTCATATACCTTCCAGCTGTATGCCGGATGCCGTTGGCTGAACACTTCCCAATAAGCATTCAGCTCCTTCAGGCATTGTCGGCTATAAGCGCTCGTATCGGCAATGCAGATGAATTCTTTCCGTTCGGGAAACACGCGTATGGCTTCGTCCAGCAGGGCTGCATAGTCGTTGCTTACGGTGAAGCCGCATGCGTTGGGGCGTTGCGCCAGTTCGCCGGGAAGCGTCTTCATGCCGGCGCATACAATCGGCGCTTCCCATAGCAAGGAGTCGTCGCACGCCAGCAGCGCATTGACTGCCACGCCGCTGACGGTCACTAGGATCTCCGAGCCGTTGGTACGGGCTTTTTGGCAGATTTCTTCCATCATCTCCCGGTGCACGTGCCAGTCGCCTACGCCTACGCCCAGGTATTCGATGTCGATGGATGCCTGCACGCCTCCGGCTTTCAAGCCGTCTGCCAGTCCTTGGTTCAGGTCTTTGTGGCAAGGGGTTGCTTTGGAGTAGGAGTGCACAAAGGTGACGTGCCGCAAGGTGTCTGCCGCCCGGACGGGCGAAAGCATGGCCATCATCGCCCCCAGGATGAGGCAAGCCCAATAGGATACATGTTTCTTCATCGTTTGTTCGTTGATTGTCTATGTGCAAAGGTAATGCAAAAAAGTGAGATGTGGCCGGAAAAACTGCTTAAAGTACGGATAAAAAACGCCTTTGAAAACAAAAAGGACTGCTTGCATGACAGCAGCATATTATAGACTATCTAGTGGCGGATGAGGCAATTGGGCAGGCCGGGTGATAGATCTATTCTTCTTCCAGCAATATCGCTTGCAGTTGCCTGATTTCGTCCTTGGTCAGCCCGACGGCGTGTCGCAGGTAAC